>JBAUJK010000436.1:0-16735 GCA_049683695.1 Burkholderiaceae bacterium | reverse complement strand
GGCTCGGCGGCCTGCGGCGCTGTGACTTGCGGCACGGTAGCTTGTGGCGCGGCTGCCCGCGGCTCGGCGGCCTGCGGCACCTGCGCCGTTTCCGTCGGAGCTGATTGCGCCGCGGCGCTGCGGCGCCGGCGCGCCGGTTCGCTGTCGGCCGGCTTGGCGCGTGGCGCCCGCTTTTTCACCGGTGCGGTGTCCGCCGTTTCGGTTTTCGCGCCGGCGGCAGCCGGCAACTCGTTACTGGAAATCGGAAGAGTCATTATCGATATCTGGTTGAGACGGACTGGACGCGGCTTCCGGCGTCAGGCGGGGTGCGGTGTCGGAAGAAGAAATGGAGTCTGCGGCAGGTTGCGCGGCTAAGGCGTCGACAACGGCGGCGGCTTCGGGTTCAGCATTCGGCGCAGGGTCTTGCGGCAGTTCGTGTTCGGCGGCAACAGGCGGTGCGGCATCGACTCCCAAGCCGACGGCGGCATCCTCATCGGCGGGTTCGGCGCCGTCAGCCGGCAAGTCGAGCAAGCCGCCGTCGGCCAGTTCGGCCAGGTCGGTTTTCTGTACTTCCTGCAGCGGCGGCAACTGTTCCAGCGCCGCCAGCCCGAGGTCGTCGAGGAACTGGCGGGTGGTGGCGAACAGCGCCGGCCGGCCCGGCACGTCGCGGTGGCCGATGGTTTCGATCCAGCCGCGATCCTCGAGCAGCTTGATGGTGTGCGAATTGACCGTGACGCCGCGGATTTCTTCGATGTCGCCACGCGTGACCGGTTGCCGGTAGGCGATGATGGCCAGCGTTTCGAGCGTCGCGCGCGAATAGCGCGGCGGCTTTTCCGGATTCAACCGGTCCAAATAGACTTTCATTTCGGGCCGGCTCTGGAAGCGCCAGCCGGTCGACAGCCCGACCAGTTCGACGCCTCTGCCGGACCATTCGCCGCGCAACTCCTCCAGCATCTGCCGAATCGTATCGGCGCCGACTTCCGGGCTGCCGTCGTCGCCGGCGAACAGCTTTTTCAAATCGGCGACCGACAGCGGCTCGTGCGCGCAGAGCAAGGCGGTTTCGAGGACTTTCCTGGCCTCAGGACTATTCATGTACGAGCTGTGCGGCTTGTATTTATTAAGGTTTTGCAGGACCGGATCGGGCGGCAGGCATCTCCGATGCCGCTCTGTTCAATATCCGCTGTTGCTGCTGTTCCGGCGCCCGGCTGGAGGAAGTGCGATGCGGGCGGGAAATATGTGAGACTTGGTTGCGGGGACAGGATTTGAACCTGTGACCTTCGGGTTATGAGCCCGACGAGCTGCCAGACTGCTCCACCCCGCGTCTGAAGAGTTGAACTATACAGCGTATCGGCCGACATTGCAAATCCAATCGCGGATGCGGTGATACACTTCCAGCACCCTGCGCGCCGACGCATCCCTACCGACCCGCTTCCTGTTCATGAAATTCTGTTCCGAATGCGCCCATCCGGTCGCGCTGCTGATTCCGCCCGACGACAATCGCCCGCGCTTCGTCTGTAATCATTGCGGCACCATCCATTACCAGAATCCGAAGATGGTGATCGGCTCGATTCCGGTCTGGCAGCAGGATGGGCAGGTACAGGTGCTGCTGTGCCGGCGCGCGATCGAACCGCGCTACGGCTACTGGACGCTGCCGGCCGGCTTCATGGAAAACGACGAGACCACCGGCGAGGCGGCGGCGCGCGAGACGCTGGAGGAAGCCGGTGCCCGCATCGAACTGCACGAACTGTTTTCGCTGCTGAACGTGCCGCGCGTGCACCAGGTCCACATGTTCTATCGCGCCACGCTGCTGGACCTCGACTACGCCGCCGGCACCGAAAGCCTGGAAGTGCAGATGTTCACCGAGGCGCAAATCCCGTGGGACGAGATCGCCTTCCCGACCGTCGGCCAGACGCTGAAGTTCTTCTTCGCCGACCTGGAACGGATCCGGCGCGAAGGCGGTGGCTTCCGGTTGCACACGGAGGACATCGTGCGCTCGATGCGGCGCCCGGATTGATGGGAGTATGCAGTTTTTTCACCCTACTCCGTAGTGTCTACGCCCGGCTTTGAAATTACCCTTCCCAGTATATGAGTGACCAGCGAGCAGTGCCGCGCTATCCGACCGGAGGCGGCGCGTGATTACGTGGCTGCAGGCCGATACGCCGTTCCCGCCGGTGGAGCAGGCGTTGACCGAAGCGGACGGCGCGCCGGGCCTCCTGGCGGCCGGCGCCGACCTGTCGCCGGAGCGGCTCCTGGACGCCTACCGGCACGGCATCTTTCCGTGGTTTTCCGATGGCCAGCCGATCCTGTGGTGGAGCACCGACCCGCGCATGGTGTTGTGGACCGAGCGCCTGCGGATTTCCGACAGCCTGAAAAAAACACTGAAGAAGATCGACCGCAGCCTGCGCGCCGAGCGCCGCTGGGAAGTGCGCTTCGACACCGCGTTCGAGGCGGTGATGCGGGCCTGCGCGGCGCCGCGCATCGAGCGCGACGGCAGCGCCGCCGGCACCTGGATCAGCGACGACATCATCGCCGGCTACGGCGCACTGCACCGGCGCGGCTACGCGCATTCCTGCGAACTGTGGCGCGACGGCGAACTGGTGGCCGGCGCCTATGGCGTGGCGATCGGCCGCATGTTCTATGGCGAGTCGATGTTTACCCGCGTCAACGACGGCTCCAAGGTGGCGCTGGCTTACCTGGTGCACTTCCTGCGCCGCCACGGCGTGGCGATGATCGACTGCCAGCAGGAGACCGCCCACCTGGCATCGCTGGGCGCCGAGCCGATCGCCCGTGCCGAATTCGTCGCCCATCTGGCCGGCGCGATCGAGCAGCCGCCGATCGCCTGCTGGCAACCGCTGCCGCTGTACGCGTAACGCGCGAACTGCGCCGCCCGCGCCGCGAAACTTTTGCGCCACCCGCGCCATCCGTGTACATTGGAAGCGTCGCCCTCGTTGTCCCCGAACGCTCATGACCCACCTGAAAGACGTTCCCTTCTCGACGCTGCAGTTCTACGCGACCGCACCCTACGGCTGCAGCTACCTGCCGCAGCGGCAGGCGCGCTCGCAGGTGGCGACGCCCTCGCACCAGATCAACGCCGACGTCTATTCGCAGCTGGTGAAGAGCGGCTTTCGCCGCAGCGGCATCTTCACCTACCGGCCCTACTGCGACGGCTGCGCCGCCTGCATCCCGGTGCGGGTGCAGGCCGAACGCTTCGCCGCCAACCGCAGCCAGCGCCGCGCCTGGCAGCGCCACCAGTCGCTGACGGCGCGCATTTCCGATCTCACCTACCTGCCTGAACACTACGACCTGTACCTGCGCTACCAGGCCGCACGCCACGCCGGCGGTGGCATGGACCAGGACAGCCGCGAGCAGTACGCGCAGTTCCTGCTGCAGAGCAAGGTCAATACGCGGCTGGTCGAATTCCGCGACACCGACGGCGCGCTGCGCATGGTCAGCATCATCGACCTGCTGGACGACGGCCTGTCGTCGGTCTACACCTTCTACGATCCGGACATCGCCGGCGCCTCGTTCGGCACCTTCAACATCCTGTGGCAGATCGCGCAGGCGCGCCAGCTTAGCCTGCCCTACGTCTATCTCGGCTACTGGATCGAGGAAAGCCCGAAGATGGCCTACAAGATCAACTTCCGGCCGCTCGAGGCGCTGCGCCAGGGACGCTGGAGCCTGATGTAGCGGCGCCTGCCGCACAAGCGCGGCAGCGCACGTTGCCCGCGTTACAATGGCGGCCGTTTTGCGCCGCCCAGCCATCCGGGCGGCGCGCCGCCACTTTCGCCCTGCCATGACCGCACCCGACAAATTTCTCTACGCGCTGGCGCGTCCGCTGCTGTTTTCGATGGACGCCGAAGCGGCGCACAACTTGACGCTGGCATCGCTGAAGCGCGCCGCCGACTGCGGCCTCGGCCGTGCCTTGGCCCGCCCGCAGCCCGACGTGCGCCGCGTAATGGGGATCGATTTCCCGAATCCGGTCGGCCTCGCCGCCGGGCTGGACAAGGATGGCGCCTACATCGACGGCCTGGCCGCGCTCGGCTTCGGCTTCATCGAGATCGGCACCGTGACGCCGCGCCCGCAGCCGGGCAATCCACAGCCGCGCATGTTCCGGCTGCCGCGCGCGCAGGCGATCATCAACCGCATGGGTTTCAACAACGGCGGCGTCGACGCCTTCGTTTCCAACGTGCAGGCGTCGCGCTTCTTCCAGCACAAGGAAGGCGTGCTGGGCCTGAATATCGGCAAGAACGCCGACACCCCGATCGAGCGCGCCGCCGACGATTACCTGAATTGCCTGCGCAAGGTCTATCCGTACGCCAGCTATGTGACGGTGAACATCTCGTCGCCGAATACCAAGAACCTGCGCCAGCTGCAGGATGCCGATGCGCTCGACGCGTTGCTGAGCCAATTGAAGCAAGCGCAGCGCGAACTGGCCGACGGCCATGCGCGCTACGTGCCGATCGCGCTGAAGATCGCGCCGGACGTCGACGGCGAGCAGATCAAGATCATCGCCGGCGCGCTGACCCGGCACGGCATGGACGGCGTGATCGCGACCAACACCACCGTCGCGCGCGGCGCGGTGGCCGGCCTGCCGCATGCGGAGGAAACCGGCGGCCTGTCCGGGCGGCCGGTGTTCGAGGCATCCAACAGCGTGATCCGGCAATTGCGCGCCGAGCTGGGCGACGCACTGCCGATCATCGGCGTCGGCGGCATCGTCGACGGCGCCGGCGCACGGGCTAAGATCGATGCCGGCGCGGCGCTGGTGCAGTTGTACACCGGCCTGATCTACCGCGGCCCGGCGCTGGTGCGCGAATGCGCCGCAGCGCTGCGCGGGCATTCGGCACGCTAGGGGAGTATGGATTAAAAATGGCCGGCCGGCGCCCGGCATAGAGTCACTATCCAGGGAGTATCTGCCGGCCGCCGGCTCATTCGAAGCGTACCTGGCCGGTTTCGACGTCCAGCATCGCGCCGACCACCTTCAGCTGTCCCTTTTCCACCATCTGTTTCAAGACCGGGCTTTGCGCCAGCAACTGGCGCACCGTCAGGTGCACGTTGGTTTCCGCCACCGCATCGACGAAAGCGCCATTCTTGCCGCTGCGATCCGCCCCCGGTGCGCTGGTGGTGGCAGTCACCGCCGGCTTCAAGCGCTCCAGCAACTGAGTCAGATTGCCGAGCGCGACATCGTCGCAAGCGCCCTTGACCGCGCCGCAATGGGTGTGGCCGAGGATCACGATCACCTTGCTGCCGGCCACCGCCGACGCGTATTCCAGGCTGCCGAGGATGTCGGGATTAACGACGTTGCCGGCCACGCGGGCGATGAACAGGTCGCCGATGCCCTGGTCGAACAGCAGCGCCGGATCGGCGCGCGAATCGATGCAGCTGACGATGCTGGCGAACGGATACTGGCCGTTGCGGCCGGTCGCCGCCGCTTGTGCGCGCAGGTCGCGCGGCTGCATCGCGCCGACCATGAAGCGGCCGTTGCCGTCCTTCAGCTTCTGCAGCGCCTGCTCGGGATTGAGCGCCTGCTGGCTGGCCTGCGTCATCACCGTGGTGGTTTGCGCCTGCGGCGCCAGCGGCGCGCAAGCGCTCAGGATGGCTGCGAAGCCGCCCGCCAGCAGCGCCGCGGCGAATTTTTCCCAGGGCTTACGGTCTGCCCTGCATGGACTACGATTCATTTTTCCTCCCGGTCGAGGCGCCGCCACCGGCGCCGCTCCAGTCTAGCGGCCGGGCTTGAAATTGCCAAGCAGCAAACAAGGAGGAAACGCCATGCCGGATCGCAAAGCCGCCGAAGAATTCAGCGCCGAACTGACGCGCCGCTTCGAGGAAATGACGCAATGGGCGATCGCCCACTGGCCATACCCCAATTTTCCGCTGATGGAATCCGATTTTGCCGAATCGCGGCGCGAACTGAGCGCCATCCTGGGCGCCCGGCTCGACGCCGGCAACCAGGGGCCGCCGCCGGGACCGGGCGATTCCGGCCAGTACGTCGACGTCACGCCGATGCCGTGGCCATAGCCGGGCATCGATTGGTACACACGTAGGGGTATCTTGAAAGCCGCCCTTCGCCTGCGCGGGAACGGGCGTTTTTTGGACATACTCCCGTCTCACTGGAGACGGGCAAAACCGGTTCAGGCTAACAGCGCGCGCCAGGCCCAGATGATGGCGCCGATGCTGACCGCGGCCGATGCGGCCATCGCCAGCGCGGCATGCAGCTTGTCGCGGTTGATGGTGGCGGTCTTGGGGAGTGATGTGGTTTTCATGGCGATAACGTCCGGAAAGGATTGCCAGTCGTCATCTTACTCCGCTTTAACGATCCGGGCGGCAATGTTGCTCTCAGGCGTCGCCCGCCAGCAACGGCCATAGCACCACGCCCCAGGTGGCCAGCGCCAGCAGGCAGGCCAGCAACACCGCCGCGCTGCCGAAATCCTTGGCCGCCTTCGACAGCGGGTGGCGCTCCAGCGACACGCGGTCGATCGCCGCCTCGATCGCCGAATTGATCAGCTCGATGATCAGAACCAGCACCAGCACGCCGATCAGCAGCAGCTTTTCCAGCGCCGCCAGCGGCAGCAGCAGCGCCACCAGCGCCGCCGGCACACAGGCGTACAGTTCCTGCCGGAACGCATGCTCGCCGCGCCAGGCCGCCTTCAGGCCGGCCATCGAATAGCCCCAGGCGCGCAGCAGCCGGCGCCAGCCGCTCTTGCTCTTGAAGCCGCTGACGGCGGCCGGTTCCTCGTCCATGACGTGCCGGTCGCCGCTTAATAGGTGCCGGGCAGCAGGATGCCGCGGTCGACCCGCTGCACATCGGTCAGTCCGCACAGTGCCATCGTCACGTCCATCTCCTTGCGGATCACGTCGAGCGCGCAGCGCACGCCGTCCTCGCCCATTGCCCCCAGCCCGTACAGGAAGGCGCGGCCGATGTAGACGCCGCGCGCGCCCAGCGCCAGCGCCTTCAGCACGTCCTGGCCGGAGCGGATGCCGCTGTCCAGGTGCACCTCGATGTCCTTGCCGACCGCGGTGACGATCTGCGGCAGCATGTCGATCGTCGACGGCGCGCCGTCCAGCTGGCGACCGCCATGGTTGGAGACGATGATCGCGTCGGCACCGCTTTGCACCGCCAGCCGCGCATCCTCGGCATCCAGGATGCCCTTGATGATCAGCTTGCCGCCCCAGCGCTCCTTGACCCACTGGACGTCATCCCACGACAGCCGCGGATCGAACTGTTCCGCGGTCCAGGCCGACAGCGACGACATGTCGGACACATCGCCGGCATGACCGACGATGTTGCCGAAGCTGCGGCGGCGGGTATTCAGCATGCCCCAGCACCAGCGCGGCCGCGTCATCATGTTGAGGATATTGGGCAGCGTCAGCTTGGGCGGCGCCGACAGGCCGTTCTTCAAGTCCTTGTGGCGCTGGCCGAGGATCTGCAGATCCAGCGTCAGCACCAGCGCCGAGCAGTTGGCCGCCTTGGCGCGCGCGATCAGCCGTTCCATGAAGTCGCGGTCGCGCATGAAATACACCTGGAACCAGAACGGCTGCGTGGTGTTGGCGGCGACGTCCTCGATCGAGCAGATGCTCATCGTCGACAGCGTGAACGGTACGCCGAAGCGCTCGGCCGCACGCGCCGCCAGGATTTCGCCGTCGGCGTGCTGCAGCCCGGTCAGCCCGGTCGGCGCCAGTGCCACCGGCATCGACACCTTTTGCCCTACCATGGTCGAGGCCAGCGTGCGGTTTTCCATGTTGACCGCGACCCGCTGGCGGAACTTGATGCGGGCGAAATCGTCGCTGTTGGCGCGATAGGTGGATTCGGTCCAGGAGCCCGAATCGGCATAGTCGTAGAACATGCGCGGCACGCGCTTTTGCGCCAGGACGCGCAGGTCTTCGATGGTTGTGATGACGGGCATGGCCGTGTTCCTCGATGAGTTGAAGCTGGGCAGCGGCCGTCATTATGCAATGGCAGGCCGCGTGCGCGGGACGCGCGGTGGTGAAATAATTGATATCGATAAAGGAAAAATTTTCGCAAATCGCTTTTTCAGTTTTTCACATTGTGATATAAAGAGCGTCTTGCATCGCACCATCTCTCCATGAAAAACGATCAACCCGCCGCGACCGGCCAGATTTCGATCCAGGTCATCGAACGCATGATCCTGCTGCTCGACGCGCTGGCCAGCTATCCCGATCCCGTCAGCCTGAAAGAACTCTCGAAGATCACCGGACTGCACCCGTCCACCGCGCACCGCATCCTGAACGACATGGTGGTCAAGCGCTTCGTCGACCGCGCCGAACCGGGTGCCTACCGGCTCGGCATGCGCCTGCTGGAACTCGGCAACATCGTCAAGAGCCGCTTGAACGTGCGCGAGGCAGCGCAGGATTTCATGCGCGCGCTGCACCGCAAGACGGTCCAGACCATCAACCTGTCGGTGCGCCAGGGCGACGAGATCGTCTACATCGAGCGCGCCTTTTCCGAACGTTCCGGCATGCAGGTGGTGCGCGCCATCGGCGGCCGCGCGCCGCTGCACCTGACTTCGACCGGCAAGCTGTTCCTGTCGGTCGACGAGCCGAAGCTGGTGCGCATGTACGCCACCCGTACCGGCCTGGCCGGCCACAACAAGAATTCGATCACCGACCTCGCCAAGCTGGAGCGCGAACTGGCGCAGGTGCGCGCGCTCGGCTATGCGCGCGACAACGAGGAGCTGGAACTGGGGGTGCGCTGCATCGCCGCCGGCATCCGCGACGACAGCGGCAAGCTGGTGGCCGGCCTGTCGATCTCGGCACCGGCCGAACGGCTGCGCGACGAATGGCTGGAAGACCTGCTGCAGACCGCGGCGCTGATCTCGGCCACGCTCGGCTACCAGCCGCAGCCGCCGCATTGACGCGCCGACACCGGCATGAAAAAAGCGAACCGCAAGGTTCGCTTTTTTGTTGGCGCCGCGAAACCGGCCGCGGCCCGGCTCAGCCTTCGTCGTTCAGGCGCCGCGCATCCGACATGTGCGGCGCGCGCAACTCCGACAGCCATTTGCGGATGCGGCCGGCGTCCGCCAGCCGCGACAGCTTACCCTTGGAATCGAGGAAAACCATCACGATCGCGCGGCCGTCGATCTTGGCCAGCATCACCAGGCAACGCCCGGCTTCGGAGATGTAGCCGGTTTTCTGCAGGTCGATCTCCCAGTCCGGATTCGACACCAGCCGGTTCGAATTGGCGTACTGCATCGGATGGCCGGCGATCTCGACCATGTACTTGGTATCGGTCGAATACTGCCGGATCACCGGATATTCATGGGCCGCCACCACCAGCTTGGCAAGGTCGCGCGCGCTAGCGACGTTGTGGCTGGACAGGCCGGTCGGCTCGACGTAATGGGTATCGTGCATGCCGAGCGCGCGCGCCTTGGCGTTCATCGCGGCGACGAAGGCCGCCAGCCCGCCCGGATAGTTGCGGCCGAGCGCCGAGGCGGCGCGGTTTTCCGAACTCATCAGCGCAATGTGCAGCAGGTCGGCGCGCGTCATCCGGGTACCGACCCGCAGCCGCGAATAGGTATTCTTTTCGCGGTCGATGTCGGCGTCGGTGATTTCCAGCAGCTCATCCATGTCCTGGCGCGCCTCGACCACCACCAGGCTGGTCATCAGCTTGGTCAGCGACGCGATCGGCAGCGCAACGGTGGAATTCTTTTCGAACAGCACCTTGGAGTCGGCCGGATCGATCACCAGCGCGACGTTCGATTTCAGGTCGAGCGGATCCTGGGTCAGGTTCAGGCCGGCAATGTCGCCGGCCGATAGCACCGGCGGCACTGCCGGCACCACCGGGCGGGCGGCGGCGCGCTGGTACACCACCTTGCGCTTGCCATCCACTGTGACCACCTTGCGCACCAGCTTCTCGCGGTTGTCCAGCGAGCTCTTGGCACTGCTGGCGGTCTTGCGCTTGGGAGCCGGCCTGCTGGCGGTTTTCTTGACGGTCTTTTTCGCGCCCTTGCCGGCCTCGGCATCGGACGATTTCGCCTGCACCGGGGCGTGCAGCAAAAAAACCACCGAAAACAGCGCCACCAGCGCGGATTTGAACATCTGCGGCCTCCCCGATCCCTTGCGTGCGATAAACGTGTTGGAGTGTAGCAAAAGCTTGAATATCCGCAAGGGAATTAAATAGTTAGCGCATGGAATTAAACAAATTTCTATTGCATCGCATCCAACTCTCACCGCCCCGCCGCCAGCGCGATCGCACGCCCGAGGTCGGCGGTGCCGGCGCTGCCGCCGATGTCGCGCGTCAGCGGCGCATGCTGCGGGCCTGCCGCCAACACTTCCTCGATCGCGCCAACCACCGCCGCCGCCGCATCCGGATGGCCGAGGTGTTCCAGCATCATCGCGCCGCTCCATATCTGGCCGATCGGGTTAGCGATGCCGAGGCCGGCGATGTCCGGTGCCGAGCCGTGCACCGGTTCGAACAGCGACGGATGGTCGCGCTCCGGATTGATGTTGGCCGAAGGCGCGATGGCGATGGTGCCGGTGCAGGCTGGCCCCAGGTCCGACAGG
The DNA here is from genome assembly GCA_049683695.1 of Burkholderiaceae bacterium. Lineage (GTDB taxonomy): Bacteria > Pseudomonadota > Gammaproteobacteria > Burkholderiales > Burkholderiaceae_D > DATJCV01. The sequence continues at coordinate 6,238 of JBAUJK010000436.1, read as the reverse complement.
ATGTCGCCGAACAGATTGGAAGCCACCACCACGTCGAACCAGTCCGGGTGTAGCACGAACTGCGCGGTCAGGATGTCGATATGGTATTTATCCCACTTTACGTCCGGAAAACCTTGCGCCATCGCAAGAACCCGCTCGTCCCAGTACGGCATCGTGATCGAAATGCCGTTCGACTTGGTGGCCGAAGTCAGATGCTTCTTCGGCCGCCGCTGCGCCAGTTCGAACGCGAACTTCAGGATGCGGTCGACGCCGTGCCGCGAAAACACGCTTTCCTGGAACACCACCTCGCGCTCGGTGCCCTCGTACATCCGGCCGCCGACCGACGAATACTCGCCCTCGGTGTTTTCGCGCACCACGTAGAAATCGATGTCGCCCGGGTGGCGCCCGGCCAGCGGCGACGGGATGCCGGGCATCAGCCGGCACGGCCGCAGGTTCACGTACTGGTCGAATTCGCGCCGGAACTTCAACAGCGATCCCCACAGCGACACGTGGTCCGGCACCGTCGCCGGCCAGCCGACCGCGCCGAAGAAGATTGCATCGTGACCGCCGATCTGCTCCTTCCAGTCGTCCGGCATCATCTGGCCAAAGCGGGCGTAGTAGTCGCAGTTGGCGAAATCGAAATGGTCGAACGCGAGGTCGATGCCGTGGCGCGTCGCCACTGCCTCCAGCACGCGCAATCCTTCCGGCATCACTTCCTTGCCGATGCCGTCGCCGGCGAGCACGGCGATGCGATGGGTGGTCATGTTCACTCCTCCAAAAAAGGCAACAGTTCGTCGAGCAGCAGTTGCGGCACTTCTTCCGCGATGTAGTGGCCGCACGGCAGCGCATGGCCGCGCACGTCGTCGGCGCGCCGGCGCCATTCCTGCAGCGGCCGGAAGCACTGCCCTACCGCGCCGTGCACACCCCACAGCGCCAGCAGCGGCATGGCGAGCCTGCGGCCGGCGGCGACGTCGGCGCGGTCATGTTCGAGGTCTATCGTGGCCGAGGCCCGATAGTCTTCGCAAATGCCGCGCACCGTCTCCGGCAGCCGAATACAGCGCCGGTACTCATCCAGTGCCTCGGGCGCGAACGGTGCCAGCCCGGCGTGGCGGCCGCCGAGCGTCTGCAGCAGGTAGAACTCCGGGTCGGCGCCGATCAGCGTTTCCGGCAGCGGCGCCGGCTGGATCAGGAAAAACCAGTGGTAGTAGGCGCGCGCAAACGCCATCGACGTCTGTTCGTACATCGCCAGCGTCGGCGCCACGTCCAGCACTGCCAGCCGGCGCACGCATTGCGGATGGTCGGCCGCCAGTCGATGCGCGACGCGGCCGCCACGGTCGTGACCGACCACGCAGAATTCAGCGAAGCCGAGCCGCGCCATCAGCTGCACCATGTCGGCCGCCATCGCCCGCTTCGAATAATTGCCGTGCCCGGGCTGCGGCGCCGGCTTGCCGGAATCGCCGTAGCCGCGCAGGTCGGCGCACACCACGTCGAAGCGCTGCGCCAGCGGCGCGGCGACCCGGTGCCAGATCGCATGTGTCTGCGGATGGCCATGCAACAGCAGCAGGCCGGGCTTGGTCGGGGCGCCGCTCCAGCTGCTGCGGTAGTGGATCGACACCTGGTCCAGCACCGCGCTGGCGCGTTCAAATCCGTCGAACATGGCGAGCCGGCAGGAAGGCTGGGGAAAACCGGATTCTAGGACGCCCGCCGGCATTCTTGATTAACGCCGATCAACTACATTATTTCCTGGCGCGACATAAGCAACGGCGGCGCGGGCAGCCGCGCCGGCTCAGTCGGCGGCCGGCGCCAGCCGTTCGCGCAACTGCTCTGCCACCGCTTCCGGATACCGCATGCAGAACGATTCCTGCAGCAGCAACTGCAGGTACGAGGCATCGGTCACGTGCAGCGCAGTGTTCAGGTACAGGCGCGGCAGCAGCCGTGCATTCAGCCAGTGGCGGCCGCTGTCGTCGCCGGCGCGGTCGGGGAAGAAGGTCAGGTTGAAGCTGGACAGCCCCTGCGCGCCGAAGGCGGCGACCACGCGCACCAGCGACGCCGCGCAGGCGTCGATGTCGTCATCCGACAGGTCGGTGACCCGGCGCTTGCCGGGGAAGATCGCCTGCGCATCGCCGGCGATCCCGGTCGGCGCGTACGGTACCAGCCAGGCCGCCGCGTCGTCGGCCAGCAGCCAGCGCGGACCGTCGCGTTCGGCATCCAGCAGATCGGCCGCATGGCAGCGCCCGTGCCGGGCCAGGTAAGCGCTCTCGGCCGCCAGTTCGCGTGCCAGCCGGTTACCGGGATGGCCGGTCAGCGTCACCTGCATGTGCGGATGCATCTGCGAGCCGCCGGACGCCGGCAGGTAGTTCCAGGTCAATAGGCCATAGCCATCGGCGGCGCCCAGCCGGCGCGCCGCGCAATGCGCGAAGAAGTCGCGCCCGAGCTTGATGGCGTCAGCCACCACCGCCGCCGGCAGGCGCGCCGGTTCCAGGAAGTGCGCCTGCGACATCACCGCGACCGCAGAGATGTCGTCGTAGGGAAACAGATTGGGAAACAGCGCGGCCTCACCGCGCTGCAGGCGGCCGTCGACCGCCGCGCTGCCGCCGGCGGCGTAATCCTGCAGGAATTCCGGCGTGAAGCGCGGCGTCACCCGGCTCACCTGCTCCGGGCAGAACGGGCAGCCGATGCGGGTGGTGCCGGCCAGTTCGGCCATGTCGGGCGCCTGCGGCGCCATGCCGGTGAAGTGGCAGATGCGCGCGCTGTCGCCGGTCAGCGGATCGAAACGGATTTCGCTTTCGATCTCGGCGCGCTCGAAGTCCTGGCGCGGATCGAGCAGGACGGTCAGCTTCCTTTCGGAACGGAAGGCGATGCTCATTGCTTGGCCGCTACCAGCAGGGGTTCCAGCAGTGCGCGCATCGGCGCCGGCACCGCCGCCGGCCGGCGGCTGTCGCGGTCGACGTAGACATGCACGAAGTGTCCCTGCGCCGCCGCAGTCTGCTCGTCCTCGCGGAAGATGCCGACTTCGTAGCGCACGCTGGAATTGCCCAGATGCGCGACGCGGACGCCGGCGGTCACCCGCTCCGGGAACGACACCGCCTGGAAATAGGTGCAGCGGGTTTCGATCACCAGCCCGATCACCGGGCTGCGCTCGACGTCAAGCACGCCGCTGGTGATCAACAGCTGGTTGACCGCAGTGTCGAACCAGCTGTAGTAGACGACGTTGTTGACGTGGCCGTAGACATCGTTGTCCATCCAGCGCGTCGTGATCGGATGAAAATGCCGGTAGTCGGCGCGCGTACTTGCTTGTTCCCGCATCGTTTATTTCCTCACTACAAAAGCCACCCCGATCACCGCCAGCACCATGCCGGCCAGACCGATCAGGCTGAATACTTCGCCGAACATCAGCCACGCCATCAGCGCCGTGGTCGGCGGCGTCAGGTACAAGAGGCTGGCCACGCTGGTGGCGGCGTTCCTGCGGATCAACGCATACAGCAGGAAGATCGCGCCGATCGACAGCGCCAGCACAGACCACAGTAGCGCACCGATGAATTGCGGCGTCCATTGCACGGTATCGAGCGCCGGCGTCAGATGCTCGAACCAGACCGCGAACGGCAGCACCACCACGATCGAGGAAACGAACTGGACGATGGTGCCGGTGCGCAAGTCGAAATGCGGACAATATTTCTTTTGGTACAGCGTACCGAGCGTGATCGACAGCAGCGCGAACACGCACAGGCCGATCGCAACGCCGGACAGGCCGGAGAGGCTGATCTTGTTGGCCACCACCAGCCCGACCCCGGCCAACCCAAGCAGCAGGCCGATCCACTGCCGCCCACGCACCGATTCGCCGACCATCGGCGCCGCGAACGCGGTCAGGATCGGCTGCAGGCCGACGATCAGCGCCGACAGCCCGGCCGGCATGCCGAGCTTGATCGCGCACCAGACACCGGCCAGGTAGCCGGCCTGGATCAGGATGCCGGCGACCGCTACGTGGCGTAGGCGGCCGACCGGCCATGGCGCGCGCATCAGCAGCACCAGCGGCAGCAGGAACATCAGCACGCCGGTGAAGCGCAGCAGCAGGAAGGTCAGCGGCGGCGCGTATGGCAGGCCGTACTTGGCGACGATGAAGCCGGTGCTCCAGATCACCACGAACACCAGCGGCATCGCCGCGATCCAGCGATTCGGCGGGGTGGTGGAAGCCAAGGTGGCGGCAGCGGCGGCGGTACTCATGTCAGCGGGTCGAATCCAGATGGGGCGCCGCCCCAACGGGGCCGCAAGGCACAGCCGGCCATTATAGAGGGGCGGGGAGTTTCGGGCAGCCCGGGCGCCCACTCGAAAGGCGTCGCCGATGGCCGGCCGCACTTGACATGCGTGGATCGTTTTCTAGACTGGGGATTGCACACTCTTGCGGGTTCTCTCGAATTTCACCATGCCGGCGCCGCCGGCCTTCCTTTTTATCTCCGTTTCATCCAGCCACTGGAAGCTTGCCGTGCCACCCGATTTTTCCACCCTCGTCGCCGATTGCGACACCCCTCTCTGCGCTTTGGAAGCGGATGCCTGGCGCGGCGTGCGCCTGCTGACCGACGGCCAGCCGACACCACCACTGGACGAGCGTGCCAGAGCCGCGCTGGTGGCCCGCCTGCATCGTGAATTCGCCGCCTGCATCGAGCAATACGTGGCGCAGGCCGAGGCCCAGTTGATGGCGCTGATCGAGGCGGCGCTGGCGACAGCGCCCTCGGATCCCGCTGCGATTGCCTTTCTGCTGCAGGAAGCGGAACAAATCGGTGCCGCCTGCCGTCAATTCCAGCAGGCGCTGCGGCAGGCGCGCGCCGACATGGCGGCGGATGATTCCAACCGGAACTGATTATTTTTTGACCAGTGGCCGAACCATTTGCGGATCGAGGCTTCCAACCTGAACGATGTCTCCTCGGTACCTATGTCTCCTCCTCGTAAGGGTACCGTTTCAATGCCTCGGCCTTCGGCCGGGGCATTTTTTTGAGCGCAGCGCCTTTTTCAGGCGGGCGCGTCCCAGGCGGCGCGCAGCTCGCGCTTCAGGATCTTGCCGATCGGGCTGCGCGGCAGCTCAGCGATGAAATGCAGGCCCGCCAGCCGCTGCGTCTTGCCGACGCGGCTATTGACCCAAGTCAACAATTCCTGCTCACCAATGCAGGTGCCGGCGCGCGCGACCACATAGGCGACCGGCGTTTCGCCCCAGGCGGCGGACGGCACGCCGATCACGGCCGCCTCCTCCACTGCCGGATGTTGCCGCAGTTCATGTTCGAGATCGCTGGCGTAGACGTTGAAGCCGCCGGAAATGATCATGTCCTTCTTGCGGTCCAGCAAGGTCAGGAAGCCGTCGGCGTCGAAACGCCCCATGTCGCCGGTGCGAATGAAGCGCTTGCCGGCGGCATCGCGCCATTCCACCTCGGCGCTCTTGGCCGGTTCGCGGTGGTAGCCGTTCATCATCGTCGCCGAGCTGCCGACCACCTCGCCAATCTCGCCGGTGGCCACTTCGCGGCCATCCTCGCCGATCAGGCGAATGTCATGGCCTTCGATCGGCTTGCCGACCGTATGCAGCTTGTCCGGGAATTCATGGGCGCGCAGCTCGCACGAGCCGCCGCCCTCGGTCATGCCGTAATACTCGGTCAGCCGGCCCGGCCAGCGCCGCAGCACCTCGGCCTTCAAGGCGGCGGCGAACGGCGCGCTGGTGCAGAACTTCGCCTGCAGCGCCGACAGGTCGGTGCGGTCGAAATCCGGATGCGCCAGCAGCCGCTGGTACTGCACCGGCACCAGCATGGTGTGGGTGGCGCGGTGCCGCTGCGCCAGTTCCAGGTAGCGGCCGGCGTCGAACTTCGACATCAGCACCACCGTGCCGCCGAAGGTCAGCGTCGGAAAGAAGCTGACCAGCGTGGTGTTCGAATACAGCGGCGTCGAGATCAGCGTCACCGCGTCCGGCCCGTAGTTCAGGCCGCCGGCGCGCTTGGCATAGCTCCAGCGCATGCCGTGCGACTGTACGATGCCCTTCGGCGCGCCGGTGGTACCGGACGAATAGATGATGTTGAACGGCGCTTCGGGCGCGACCACCACCGGGCGCGGCAGCGCGCCGGACGGCGCCAGCCAGCGCTCCAGCGCGGCGCGGTCGTCGATGCGCAGCATCGGCACCGGCGGTGCGGCCGGCGCCAACAGCGCCTCGACCTCGGCATCCAGGAACAGCAGCCGCGCTTCGCAATTGGCCAGCATCGCCGCCAGGCTGGCGGCGGTGGACGAC
>JBAUJK010000435.1:0-1735 GCA_049683695.1 Burkholderiaceae bacterium | reverse complement strand
GGTAACGGCCAGCCGCAGCGCCTCGAACAGTGGATAGCGCGCGCGCTGCTCCAGCAGGCCACCCAGCGTCCACAGGCTGGCCGTCAGCCACAGCGCATACAGCAGGCCGGCAGTGGCCGGCAGCGTGTGGAAGACGGCGAGGAAATGGCTGGCGGCGGCCAGCGCCAGCACGAACTGCAGGCCGCAATACCAGCGCGCCGCCGTCGCCAGCGGCGGGTTGTACAGCGGGCGGCGGATGTCGAAGGCCGGCTTCGGGAAGGCGGCGGCGACGTCGGTCGGGCGCCAGCCGGGCGGCGCGAACCAGACCTTCAGCTTGTCGCGCCAGCGGCGCGTGCGCCGGGAGTCGTGCCACATCGCCTGGTAGACCTCCAGATTGGCCCACAGCGGGTTCCAGCTGCGCAGCGGCCCGCGCGTGCCGTACACCGGCGGCTCGTCGTCGCGCTCCTCGACGAAGGTGCCGAACAGCCGGTCCCACAGGATCAGGATGCCGCCGTAGTTCTTGTCGAGGTAGATGTCGTTGACGCCGTGATGGGCGCGGTGGTTGGACGGCGACACGAACACGCGGTCGAACCAGCCGAGCTTGCCGATCTGCTGCGTATGCACCCAGAACTGATACAGCAGATCGATCAGCCCGACACCGAGAAACACTTCGACCGGATAGCCGAGCAGCGCCATCGGCAGGTAGAAGATCCAGCCCAGGAACGCCCCGGTGCTGGTCTGGCGCAGCGCGGTCGACAGGTTGTAGTCCTCGCTCTGGTGGTGCACCACGTGCGCCGCCCACAGCACGTTGACTTCGTGCCCCATCCGGTGCAGCCAGTAGTAGCACAGGTCGTACAGCAACAGGCCGGAGGCCCATACCCACAGGCTGTCGGCCGGCAGCGTGAACAGCGCCACGTGCTGCACCAGCCAGCCGTAGATGCCGACCCGCAGCAGCAGCAGAAAGGCGCCGCTGACCTGGCTCAGGATGCCGAGGCTGATGCTGTTGATCGCGTCGTTGACGCGGTAGGTATCGCGCCGGCGCAGGCGGCCGACCAGCCATTCGATGAAGATCAGCAGGAAGAATACCGGCGTCGCCAGGGTGATGATCTTTTCGTGCATCGCAGCCTCCGGTTCAGCGCGGCGGCGGCGCGGCCACCGAGCGTGCGATCAGGAACAGTGCAGTGTAATACGTCGACAGGATCCACAGCGCCGAAGCCGGCAGCGGCGCATGGAACTTGTTGTAGGCCAGCAGCGTGTCGGACAGCAGGAACAGCAGGCCGCCCGCCGCTGCCAGCAGGCTGTCACGCCGGCCCAGCGCCAGGTGGCGCGCCGCGGCCTGCGCCACCATCGCCAGCAGGCACAGCATGTACAGCACCACCGGGATCCGCAGCCCGGGCGCCAGGCCGGGCCACAGCACCCACAGGTTGGCGGCGCCGATCAGCAGCAGGAAGAGCGCCACCGCCGGCGCGCCGAACGGCCGCGCATCGGCGGTCAGCGCGCGCAGGAAGAACAGGTGCGCGACCAGGAAGCTGGCCAGCCCCAGCAGGAAACCGTTCGCCAGTACGCTTTTGGGCAGCATCAGGAATATGTCGCCGCACAGCGACAGCACGATGCCGGCCAGCACCGCGCGCCGGTAGCGGGCGCCGACCGCCGTCGCGATGCGCCAGGCGCCGATCAGGATCAGCAGCGTGGCGGCCGGCTTGAACAGGTAGTGCAGCCAGATGCGGGCGTCAGCGGCGCCGGAGCCGGCGATCGC
>JBAUJK010000434.1:0-11727 GCA_049683695.1 Burkholderiaceae bacterium | reverse complement strand
CTGCAGAAGCGGGCGTCCGGCCCGTTCGGGGCCTGGCAGTGCATGCAGCGCAGACCGTCGGCGACGGCGACGACCGCGGACGGCGGCGGCGTCAACCGGTGGCCGCAGGCATGGCAGAAGTGGGCGCCTTCCTCGTGGTCGGTGGCGCAGTGGGTACATCGCATGGCAGGTGTCTCCGGTGCGGCGGCCGCCGCCGTGCGGGCGGCCGTCTGCATGGCATTCTAGCAATGGCATGCGCCGCTGGAAATTCGGCGGGCCGCCGGCCTGCCCTGGCTCAAACCGGAGCGGGCGTGCGCCCACCCGGTGCCGCTCAATAACCGACGTACGCCAATCCGTTACCGACGGCTTCCGGATAGCGCAGACCAGGGCGTGTGCCGCCGCGCGGGGCAGCCGGCAGGGGGGCCGCCGGACGTGCCTTCAGCCGGTCCAGCGGGAACTGGCGCAGGTGGCGCGACACGCTCTGGTTGATCGCCATCGTCGCCTGGGTCACCAGCAGGTCGACCTCCGGCGCAGTGCGCTCGGCACCGAGACGCGCCGCCGGTACCGGCTGGGCGCCGACCACGCAGCGGAACACGTCTTCCAGCGTGGCATCGGACGCGCGGCGCATCAGCACCCAGCTGTCGCGCTCGCGCTCGTGCCGGCGCAGCAGGCCGGCGCCTGCCAGATCGGCGCACAGCGGTTCCAGTTCGGAAACTGCGCAACCGGTGGATTCTTCCATTTGCTGCAGTGTGATGGCGCGCGGTGCGCAGGACACCAGCTTGGCGAGGATGGCGACGCTGGTGCAAAAACGTTGATGCAAGGCGCCATTGCCGAGGATGTGGTGGTCGATATCGAGCATGCAACGGTCCCTTTCGCTAGCCATGATGTGGCGCGCAGCGACGGGCCGCGCCGGGACTCCGGCCGCCGATCGCGCTTGTGGCGCACCGCACCGCACGGAGTGGGCGCATGCTAGGAGAACGCAGCGCAGCAAAGCCAATGCAATTTATGCATCGAACTATGCATTACAAGCATAGCTCGATGCGTTGCCGCTGCTTCAATCGGCGCGCTTTTTGCCGGTGAACATCGCACGCACCAGGTTTTCGCGCTGCCGCAGGCTGCTGAAGATCACGCCAGCGACGTGCAGCCCGACCAGCAGCAGCGTGCCGTTGGCCAGCGCCTCGTGCACCTCCTCCAGCACCTCGCTGCCCCAGAAGGCGTCGGTGGTCATCAGCCAGCCGGTGGTGCCGGTGCCGATCAGCGCCAGCAACAGGGCGACGATCATCACCGCGCCGGCCGGGTTGTGGCCGAGGTAATGCGCCTCGCGCCCCGCCACCAGGTCCTTCAGGTAGCCGGTCAGCTGGCGGTACGACGGCACGAAGCTGGCAAAGCGCGCGTGGCGGCTGCCGACCACGCCCCACAGCAGGCGGAAGGCGACCAGCCCCAGCACGCCATAGCCGAGCGCCTGGTGCAACTGGCCGCCGTCATCCCCCAACAGATAGGCACCGAAGAAGGTCGCCACCAGCGACCAGTGGAAGATCCGCACCAGCGGATCCCACACCCGCACCGTTTTCGCCTCTGCCGCACTGATGTTCGAGACGGCGGTTTTCATTTTTTACCCGCCTGGCCGACCACGCTGGCATCGACCGGATTGACGAACAGCTCGACCTTCCTGCCGTCCTTGTCCTTCGAATACACCTCGTAGCAGCTGCCGCCGGTCTTGACGCGGCCGACGCTGTAGCCCTGCGCTTCGAACTTGGCCTTGACGTCGGCGCTGCTCATCCATTTGGCTTTCGGCTGGGTGGTGCAGTCGCCGTCATAGGTGGAGGCGAAGGCGCCCAGCGCGACGCTGGAGAGCGCCAGGGCAGCGATGATCTTGAGTGACGATGCGTGCATGATGTTTCCTTTCAGTGGTTGCGTATGCGGCCAATGCCGGTATGCCGTTGGGCATGGAGGCAGAATGCAGCCGGCGCCTGAAGCGAATCTTAAGAAGCAAAAATTTTTTCGCCGCCGCTTAAGATCGGCTTAAGCTGAAGCGGCGACAACAGCGAGCGGGCCGCGTTTGGCCGGCCCGGCGGCAGGGAAGACCGATGCGTTTATTACTGGTGGAAGACGATCCGATCCTCGGCAACGGCATCGAAGCCGGCCTGAAGCAGGCCGGCTTCACCGTCGACTGGGCACGCGACGGCCGCGCCGCGCAACTGGCGCTGCAGACCACCGAGTACGAGCTGGTGGTGCTCGATCTCGGCCTGCCGCGCGTCTCCGGCATGGAGCTGCTGCGGCAGCTGCGCGCCAAGGGCAGCGACCTGCCGGTGCTGCTGCTGACCGCGCGCGACACGGTGCGCGACCGCGTGGCCGGACTGGAGGCCGGCGCCGACGACTACCTGATCAAGCCGTTCGATCTGGCCGAACTGGTGGCGCGCATCCGCGCGCTGCTGCGGCGCGCGCACGGCCGCAGCACCGACACCATCCGCTACCGCGACCTGCTGCTGGCGCCGCACAGCCTGACGGTGACGCGCGGCGCCGACAGCATCACCCTGTCGGCACGCGAATGCGCGATCCTGGTCGACCTGCTGGAGCACCGCGGCACCGCGCTGTCGCGCGCGCGGCTGGAGGAAAGCCTGTACGGCTGGAACGAGGAAGTCGACAGCAACGCGGTCGAGGTGCACATCCACAACCTGCGCAAGAAGCTCGGCAACGAGCTGATCAAGACCATCCGCGGAGTCGGCTACCTGATCACCAAGGACACGCCGTGAAGCCCGGCACGCAGCGCCACTCGATCCGGCGCCGGCTGCTGTGGCTGTCGCTCGCCAGCCTGGTGCTGGTGTGGGGCGCGATGCTGGGCTTCAGCTACAGCAAGGCGCATGAAGAAATCCATGAACTGGCCGACGCCCGTCTGGAGCAGGGCGCGCGCACGCTGCTGGTGCTCGATCTGAAACGACTCGGGCGGCTGGCCAAGGCCGGCAACAACAATGGCTCGGACGAGCAGCACGGCGACGATGCCGGCGCGCTGGCGTTCCAGGTCTGGAGCGACGGCGGCGAATTGCTGCTGGCCAGCGCCGGCGCGCCAGCCGCGCCGTATCAAGCGCGCGCCGGCTATGCGACCCAGACCATCGAGCGCGAGCCCTGGCGCAGCTACACCGTGCGCGACCGCAAGCACGGCTATCAGGTCACGGTGCTGGAGCCGATCCACCTGCGCGAGCAATTGATCCGCAAGCTGGCCCAGCGCATGGGCCAGGTGCTGCTGCTGGCGCTGCCGCTGCTGGCGCTGCTGATCTGGATCAGCATCGGCCACAGCCTGCGGCCGCTGGCGCGGTTGTCGGAGGCGATCGCCGCGCGCGACGCCGACAAGCTGGAGCCGATCCGGCTGCAGCAGGTGCCGGCCGAAGCGCAGGCGCTGGTGGCCGCCCTGAACCGCCTGCTGGAGCGCCTCGCGCATTCGCTCGACAAGGAGCGCGCCTTCACCGCCGACGCCGCGCACGAACTGCGCACGCCGCTGGCGGCGATCAAGGTGCAGGCCGAAGTGGCGCTGGCGGCAGAGGACGAGGCCAGCCGCCGGCACGCGATCGAACAGGTGATCGCCGGCGTCAACCGCACCACCCATCTGGCGCAGCAACTGCTGCTGCTGGCGCGGCTGGAGCAGCTCGAACCGGGCGCGCGCCAGGCGGTGGATCTGGGCCGGATGGCGGCCGACTGCGTGGCGCGGCGCGCCGACGACGCCGCGCGCAAGGATATCGAGCTGGAACTGGCGGCGGCGCCCGGCTGCGTGCTGCAGGGCGACCCGGCGATGCTGGCGGTGATGCTGGACAATCTGCTCGACAACGCCATCAAGTACGGCCGCGCCGGCGGCCATGCCGCCGTCACGCTGCGACGTGAAGCGGCCAGCCTGGTGCTGGCGGTGGCCGACGACGGCGACGGCGTGGCGCCCGCCGAGCGCGCCCGCCTGCGCGACCGCTTCTTCCGGGTCGAGGGCAACGCTGCCGGCGGCAGCGGATTGGGGCTGTCGATCGTCGAGAAAATCGCCGCCGCCCACGGCGGTACGCTGGAAATCGGCACCGGGCTCGACGGACGCGGCCTCGGCGTCTCGGTGCGCTTCGCGCTCTGAGGCGAGCGTTGCCGGGCACGGGCAGCGCCGGCCGCCGGCGCAGGACCGATGTTTCTCACATCCAAATCGATTTCTTTTGATTTGAAGCAATTTGCCGCCGGAACACTGCGTTAACGTGAGTTCTGCCGCCGGGGTCGTCCATGGCCCGGACGGAGAAGACAGGCATCCATCGCAGCACCAGCGCGGCGACAGGCGACGATTTCGGCACGAACACAGCAAAGCGCCCCCTTGCCACCGCTCTGCCATCACAGGAGGAGCGTTCCATGGAATACCCGCAGAAGAGCGCCGGCATCCGCCGCCGCGCCGTGCTGAAACTGGCGGCCGCGGCCACCGTCGCGCAATTGGCGCCACCATTCATCATCAGCGCGCGCGGCGAAGAGACGGTCAAGCTGGGCCTCGACAATCCGCTGACCGGCGTGTACGCGGCGACCGGCAAGAACGAATTGACCGGCTGCCAGCTGGCGATCGAGCAGATCAATGCCAAGGGCGGCATCCTCGGGCGCCAGGCCGAATTGCTGGTCGAGGATTCCAGCAGCGGCGACGCCGGCACCGCGGTGCAGAAGGCGCGCAAGCTAATCGATCGCGACAAGGTGAACTTCCTGCTGGGGAACGTGAACTCCGGGCTGTCGCTGGCGATGGCACAGGTCAGCAACGAAAAAGGCGTACTGCACATCGTCCCCGGCGGCCATACCGACGCCGTCACCGGCGCCACCTGCCACTGGAACGTGTTCCGCGTCTGCAATACCACCCGCATGCTGACCAATGCGATCGCCAAGACGCTGATGGACAAGTATGGCAAGAAGATGTATTTCATTACCGCCGACTATGCGTTCGGCCACACGCTGCAGGAAGGCTACGACGCCAACCTGAAGCAGTACGGCGGCACCAAGCTGGGCGAAGACCTGACGCCGCTCGGCACCACCGATTTCTCGTCCTACCTGATCAAGGCGCAGTCGACCAATCCGGACGTGCTGGTGTTCCTGCTGAACGGCGACGACCTGCTGAACGGCCTGAAGCAGGCGGTACAGTTCGGCCTCGACAAGCGCATCCACATCGCCGGCGCCAACACCGAGCTGGAAGTGCTGGAAGGCCTGCCGCCGGAAGCGCGCATCGGCGACTGGGTCGCCGAGTGGTATCACATCCAGCCGGGCGTGCCGCACGTCGACGAATTCGTCGCGGCGATCAAGAAGAAGACCGGCCGCGTGCCGACCGCGCGCACCTGGTTCGGCTATGTCGGCACCTGGAGCTGCGCGCTGGCCGCCAACAAGGCGAAGTCGCTGGAAGCGGTGAAGATGGCGAGGGCGCTGAGCGGCATGGAATTGCCGCCCGAAGTCGCGCTGATGCCGGACAAGACCTTCTACCGCGAAGGCCAGAACCAGCTGATCGGTTCGCTGTACGTCGGCAACGCGCAGGCGAAAGGCTCGCAGCCGGACGACCTGTTCCATGTCACCAAGGTGGTGCACGGCAAGGACATCGCCGGCACGGTACAGGAGTCCGGCTGCAAGATGACCTGGCCGTCGTAAGACGCCGCCTGAAGCCGGCGGCTGCACGCCGTCGGCCCGCTCGTCTCTTGCCCGTCGTTTCCGCCTTTTTCCGCAACCGGCACCTGCCGGTCCGCGGTCGGGCCGGCATGCGCCCGCAGGTACGACCAGCGAGCCGATTCCATCCTGCCGTCACAGCGCGAGGCGCCCGATGACACAAGTGATCCTGTTCAACACCTTCAACGGCCTGATCGTCGGCGCGTTCTACGCGCTGATGGCGCTCGGCCTGTCGCTGATCATCAACCTGACCTCGGTGATCAATTTCGCTCACGGCGGCTTCCTGGCGCTGGGCGCCTACATCGCCTACATGCTGATCCCGCATATCGGCTTCTGGGGCGCGCTGCTGGTCGCGCCGCCGCTGACCGCGCTATTGGGCCTGGTGGTGGAGCGCGTGCTGATCCGCCACTGCTACGGCCGCGATCCGCTCTACAGCCTGCTGCTGACCTTCGGCCTGGCCTACGTGTTCGAAGACACCACCCGCTACATCTGGGGCGCGCAAAGCCTGCCGTTCCAGGTGCCCGGCTGGCTGATGACGCCGCTGTCCTCCAGCCTGTTCTTCCTGACCGGCTACCGGCTGTTCATGGTGGTGCTGGTGGCGGCCGCGGTAATCGGCCTGTTCCTGGTGCTGAACCGCACCCGGCTCGGCATGCGCATCCGCGCCGGCACGCTGGACCTGGAAATGGTGTCGGTGCTGGGGGTGAACGTGCGCATCCTGCGCAACCTGAACTTCGGGCTCGGTATCTACCTGGCCGGGCTGGCCGGCGTGCTGGCGGCCGGCCTTCTGGGCCTGCAACCGACCATCGGCGACTCGCTGATCATGCCGAGCTTCGTCGCGATCATTGTCGGCGGCATCGGCAGCCTGACCGGCACCCTGCTCGGCGGCCTGCTGATCGGCGTGGTGTCGGGGCTGACGACGGTGTTCTTCCCGTCGGCTTCGGAAGCGATCATTTACGTGATGATGGCGCTGGTGCTGCTGATCAGACCGCGCGGCCTGCTGGGAGAAGAAGGGATGAAGCTATGAAGCGCGCGAATGACATCAACAAGGGCGCGGCGCTGGCCGTGCTGTGGCTGGCGCTGCTGACCATGCCATACTGGATGAACGCAATCGGCAGCTATACCGAGCTGGCGACCCGGGTGGTGGTGCTGGGGCTGGCGGCGATGTCGGTGAATTTCCTGCTCGGCTTCACCGGCGTGCTGTCGTTCGGCCACGCTGCCTACTTCGGCCTGGGCGCCTACGGCGTCGGCATGACGCTGAAGTACCTGGTGCCGAGCACGCCGCTCGGCATCCTGGTCGGCGTCGCCGTCGGCACGCTGGCCGGCGCGGTGATCGGCGCGCTGATCGTCAAGCTGCGCGGCATCTATTTCGCGATGGTGACGATCGCCTTCGGCCAGGTGTTCTACTTCATCGCCTTTCGCTGGCGCTCGGTGACCGGCGGCGACGACGGCCTGACCGGCTGGAAGCGGCTGCCGATCGATCTCGGCATCACGCAGATCGACATCCTCGGCAACGACAAGGCGTTCTACTACATGGTGCTGCTGATCTTTGCGCTCGCGGTCGGCGCGATGACGCTGTTGCTGCGCTCGCCGTTCGGCCGCACGCTGCTGGCGATCCGCGAGAACGAACAGCGCGCGCGCTTTCTCGGGATCCCGATCGAACTGCACATCTGGCTCGCGTTCGTGATTTCGTGCTTCTTCGTCAGCCTGGCCGGCACGCTGTACGGGCTGCTGAACAACTTCACCGATCCGCGTGCGCTGCATTGGACGCTGTCCGGCAACTTCGTGATCATGGCGGTGCTCGGCGGCATGCGTTCGTTCTGGGGGCCGCTGGTCGGCGCCGCGATCTTCGTCGCGCTGCAGGACTACGTGTCGAGCCAGACGCAGAACTGGATGTTCTTCATCGGCATATTCTTCGTGCTGATCGTGCTGTTCTTCCCGCGCGGCGTGCTGGGCCTGATCCGGAGGAAGACATCATGAGCCTGTTGAAAGTCGAGAATGTGTCCCGGCACTTCGGCAGCCTGATCGCCGTGAACAACGTGTCGATGACCGTCGAACCGGGCGAGCTGCGCGCGGTGATCGGCCCCAACGGCGCCGGCAAGACCACCTTCTTCAACATGATCAGCGGCTTTTTCCGGCCGACCTCCGGCCGCATCCTGTTCGACGGCTACGACATCACCACGCTGCCGCCGCACAAGCGGGTGGCGATGGGCATGGCGCGCACCTTCCAGATCACCGAGATCTTCCCGGAGCTGACGGTGCGCCAGAACCTGCGCATCCCGGTCGAGCTGGCACGCGGCCTGCGCCTGAAGCTGTGGCAGTCGGAGCAAGTGGCAGCGCGCATCGACGAGCAGGTGCGCGACCTGATCGACTTGGGCGGCCTGTCGGCGCACGCCGACCGGCTGGTCGGTGAGCTGTCGCACGGCGACCAGCGCGCCACCGAGATCATGATGACGCTGGCGCTGCGCCCGCACCTCTTGCTGCTGGACGAGCCGACCGCCGGCATGGGCCACCAGGAAACCTACAACACCGCGCGCCTGATCCGCCGCCTGCACCGGCTGCAGAACCTGACCATCGTGCTGATCGAACACGACATGCGCGTGATCTTCAACCTGGCCGACCGCATCACGGTGCTGGCCGAAGGCGCGGTGCTGGAAGAAGGTACGCCGGAGCAGATCGCCGCCAGCGAACGGGTCCAGGCGGCCTATCTTGGGAGGGCGGCATGAGCGCGCTCGAAGTGACCGGCATCCATACCTACTACGGCAAGAGCCACATCCTGAAGGGCGTCGACCTGGTGGTGGAAGCGGGCGAGCTGGTGACGCTCTTGGGCCGCAACGGCGCCGGCAAGTCGACTACGCTGCGCAGCATCATGGGGCTGACGCCGGCGCGCGAAGGCCATATCCGGATCTTCGGCACCGATACCACGCACGCGCCGCCGTACCGGATCGCCGCGCTGGGCGTCGGCTTCGTGCCGGAAGGGCGACGCATCTTCGCCAACCTGACGGTCGACGAAAACCTGAAGGTACCGGTCGATCGTCCGGGACCGTGGAACGTGGCGCGCATCTATCAGCTGTTCCCGCGGCTGGCCGAACGCCGCGGCCACAAGGGCCGGCAACTGTCCGGCGGCGAACAGGAAATGCTGGCGATCGCGCGCACGCTGCTGCTGAACCCGAAGCTGCTGCTGCTGGACGAGCCGTCGCAGGGGCTGGCGCCCTTGATCGTGCAAGACGTGTTCCGCGTGATCGTCGCCGCCCGCGACGAGGGCATCTCGGTGCTGCTGATCGAGCAGAACGTGCGCGCCGCGGTCGAGATTGCCGACCGCGCCTACGTGCTGGACGACGGCCGCATCGTCTATGCCGGCTCGGCGGCGGAATTCGGCCAGGACGAGGAGCGGGTGCGGGCGCTGGCCGGCGCCAGCGCCGAGAAGTGGGAAGAGATGGAGTAGAGAACTGCGGGCGCAGTCCGCATACTCCCTATACACGACCTCCATACCGGGCGTAATGCCTGCGAAACCAGCATATACTCCCGGCGCCGTCGGCACGCAATGGCAGCCGCCGGCTATTCCTGCCGCAGCAGCGCCGCCGCCCGCTCGGCGGCCACCAGCACCAGCTTCAGGCGCGCACGGGTCATGCCGACGAACAGCTTGCGCAGCGCGCGCTGGTCGAGCTGCTCGAAGTCGATCTCGGAAAAGATCACCGCCGGCGCCGACTGGCCCTTGAAGCGGTATACCGATTCGGCCAGCAGGTCGCCTTCGCGGAAGATCGGGTTGCCGAACAGGTCGTAGTCGCCGGTGAACGACTTCAGCGTGTGCGCGCCGAGCGCGTCGAGCGTCAGCAGCGCCGATTTTTCGCGGCCATGGTAGGAAATCAGCGCGATGTCCTGACGCCGGAAGCCGGCCGCCAGGCAGGCGCGAATCGCCTGCTTGGTCTGGTTGTACAGCGCTGCGGTATCGCCCTCCGGATAGGCCAGCACCTCGATGTCGGCGCCGGCGAACGGGCTCATCGGCTCGACGTCGCCGGCGGCGCCGATCGCCGCCAGCCGCTCGACGATGCGGCGCGGGCTGCGGTAGTTGGACGGCGCGTGCAGCGTGACCCAGCCCGGCAGCGCCACCGCGTCGCGTCCGTACAGGTCCTGCATCCGGTCTTCCATCCACAGCGCGCGGCCGCCGTCGTTCAACAGCCGCAGCAGCGCATCGCACCAGGCCTGCGAAAAATCCTGGCCTTCGTCGACGATCAGCACGTCGTACTTCCACTCCGGCGGCAGCGGCGCGGTCGCCAGCGCCCGCTCCATGTCGGCCCAGACGGTCGGCGCGCCGTAGTCGGGCGTCGCGCCCTGCGCGCGCACGAAGGCGTCGCACAGCAGATGGAAGCTGGCCACGCGCCCGCCTTCCGGCATCAGGCGCCGGATGTGGTCGGCCAGCGGCCGGTTGTAGCAGACGTACAGCGGGCGCCGGCCGGCGTCCAGCGCGGCGCGGTATTCGGCCAGCGCCAGCTGGGTCTTGCCGCTGCCGGCGGTGCCGACCACGCGCAGCCGGTACGGCTCGAACTCCAGTCGCCGCGCCCAGGTCGCCAGGCCGCCGGCGATGCGCGTGACCAGCGTGACGGCATTGCCGATCATCGCGCCCGGATCGGGACTCAGTTCCAGCACGTCGCCGAAGAAGCGCGTCACGCGCGCCAGCTGCGGCGTTTCCTCCGACAGCGGCAGCAGGCGGCGGATGGCGGTGGCCAGCGAGATCCTGGCGCCGGCGTCGAGGATGCGTTCCGGCGCGATGCCGGCCAGCTGCGGGTTCTTCACGTGGTAGTCCGGGCAGTACAGCAGGTAGTCGATCGCCAGCGCGTCGCCGTGGTCGCCGAAGCGCGCCTTCAGCGCGTCGATGGTGCGCAGGATCTGCAGCGCTACCCTGGTCGGCTTGTTGCGGACGGTCTTCACCAGGCCGTCGGCGGTTTCGATCAGGAACCCCGCCTTCTGCTCGATCAGCAGCACCCGGCCATCCGGCGCAACCACGATGAAGTCGATTTCGCCATAGGCGGAAAAGCCTTTTTCGATCTTGGTCCAGTGCACGCCATGGTAGATGCGATAGGGCGCGTCGGCCAGCGCCGCATCGAGCATCGCCAGCGTTTCGATTTCGCGCGCGGCGGCGCCGGTGACGGCCAGTTCGCGCCAGCCGGAGGGATGGATCTGGGCCATGGTGGGCAGAAGAACACAGGTTGCGGGGCGGACGCACCGCGCGCCCGCCGACGCCACATGCTACCGCAAGGCGGCGCCCCGCCATTGCGCCTGCATCAACCGCGGCGGCACAGACTTTCCCTCATGGAAATGTTGCTCTTGTGGCGTGGCAACGGCTGCAAATAAAGCCTGCGCCGGCGCGTGCGCATCCCTTAAAATCGTCGAACCGCTTTACCGCCTTACCTTCTGCTTCGACGTTTTCCCATGCAACCGATCGCTCCCGGCACCATCATTTTTCATCGCTACCGCGGCTACGGCGTGATCGTTTCGGTCAACCTGCTGACCGGCTGGATCTCGGCCCGCTTCGGCAGCGAACTGCGCACGCTGGACCTGAACCTGTCGTCCGACGAGGTGCAGCACGCCGACGGCGAACCGATCCGCTTCCGGCGCGCGCCGCCGGACCGCATGCCGCACGCGCGCCTGATGGGAATGGTGCGCGAGCTGCACCGCGCCGGCTACCAGCGGCTGTACCTGTACAGCTGGCCGAAGCCGTCCGGGCTGCACTGGCGCTGGCAGCTGTTCTGCGGCCCGCGCGACTGGCTGCAGCGGCCGTGGCGCGAGGGCTGGTACGGCTCCGGCGCCGACTACAACTTCAATCCGGTGCTCGGCTGGGGCGAGGCGCCGGGAGCGTCGGCGGCCGAACTGGCCAGCGCGCTGGCTCGCTTCGACCCGCAGGGGCTGGCGCAGGCGCTCGGGCGCGACGACGACCATGCCGCCTGGTTCGAGGCGGTGTGCGCGGCGCTGCTGCCGGATTATGCGTTCAGCCTCGGCTGGGAACAGGGCAGCGCGATGCCGGAGGCGCTGCCGGTGATCGCGGTGCGGCGCAACCTGCCGCCGTACGCCGGACCGGCGCTGCCGTGGCCGCCAGGCTGGGCCGGCCTGTGG
>JBAUJK010000433.1:0-3691 GCA_049683695.1 Burkholderiaceae bacterium | reverse complement strand
GTCCTCCGCCGGTGCCGGCGCGGGGGCGGCCTGCGTGGCGGGCGCGCTTACCGTGTCCGCGCGCTGCGCCGATATTTCGTCAAACAGGGCATCCAGGTCGACTGCGTCATCCATGATCAAAGAATCTCCATCGTTGCGCCGGCCGCGACGTCGCGGCGGCGGTCTTCCATTCCTTCATTCAGCTGCGGCTCGATCTACGTATATCGGCAGCCGGCTTCCATTCTGTAGACATGTCGTTTTCGCCACATCGTCACCGCCCCGCCCGCGCCAGGAAATCGACGCCGGCCTGATGCAGCGCTTCGCCGGGCGTGGCGAACGCGTCGCAGATCGTCAGGTGATTGGCCGCCGGCAGCGGAAGGTCGGCCTGGTGGCCGGCGCTCCAGCGGCTGCCGAGCAGCGCCGTCTGACGCTTGAATTCCTCCGACTCCAGTCCGCCCACGGCGGTGACGAACGGCGTCGCCGGGCCCGGCAACAGCGCCGGCGACAGCGCTTCGGCACGCTCCGGCGTCAATCGCAGGTCGTCGTTGACGAACGGCGCGTGCAGCACCGGCTGCAGGTCGTACAGGCCGGACAGCAGCACGCCGGCCTTCAGCAGGTCGGGCGGCAGGCCGGGGCCGACCGTGCGCCAGTCGGTCGCCAGCATCATCGCCGCCAGATGGGCACCGGCGGAATGGCCGGCAATGCAGATCCGTCCGGCATCGAAATCGTACTGCTCGGCGCGCCGGTACAGCCAGGCCAGCGCCCGCTGCTGCTGCGCCACCATGTCCTCGATGCTGGCCTCGGGCGCCAGCGTGTAATTGGTCAGCGCCAGGTTGAAACCGGCGCGCAGCCAGCCCGGCGCGATGAAGGAAAAATCCGACTTGTCGAGCGAGCGCCACCAGCCGCCGTGGATGAAGACCAGCAGCGGGCCGCCGCCTTGGCGCGCCGGGAAGAAATCCAGCCGTTCGCCGTCCGCCTCGCCATAGGCCAAGTCGAGCAGCGCGGCACTGCCGCGCCGCACCTGTTCCGACGCCCGCACCCAGCGCGTGAAGATGTAGGGATGGTCCGGAATCGCAGCGCGCGCGTCGAGCTGGGAACTGTAATAGGTGATCGGGTCTGGCACGGGCAGCGGAGGAGTGATTCCTTGTAGCAACAGTGTAATGGTTTGCCGCAGCCGCGCAAAGCCTTTCCCGCCCGGCGCGCCGGTTTGACGCCGGTGTGGCCGAGCGCATACACTGTCGCCGCTCTGGTGCCCGCCGGCATGCTCATGCCGGCAGTTAAACGGGAAACACGGCGTTTCCGGGCGATTGCCCGAAACTTGCGTGTGCTGCCCCCGCAACGGTAAGCAAGCGTCGCCCTCGATCTGCCGCATCGGCAGGTCCGGCGACAGGCCGTCTCTCGATGCCACTGTGCTGTGCATGGGAAGGTTGGACGGTCGAGCTTGTCAGCCCGGATACCGGCCAGACAGGTGGGAGAGGTGCCGGCATCGCCGCAGCATCGCTCCTGTTGAATCCGGCTTGCGGGGAAGCAGGCCGGATGCCCCGTCGACAAGTCCATCATGCTCGTTTCTGCCGTATCCCGTGGTGCCGGCCGCCGGCCCGCGCTCGCGCTCGTTTCCATTCTTTCCCTATTGGCTGCCGAGGCGCTGGCGCAAGATGCGCCCGCCAATGCCGCCGCGCTTGCGCCGGTGCTGGTGACCGGTTCACGCTTCGCCGCCGATCCGGCGTTCAGCCCGGCCGACGCGATCATCATCGATAGCGAACAGATCCGCGCCTCCGGCGCGGCCGACGTCAACCAGGCAATCCGCAGGATCGGCGGCGTCTACGGCCGCCAGAACCTGTACGGCACCGCCGACTATTCGCTCGACCTGCGCGGCTTCGGCGATACCAGCGACCAGAACATGGTGATCCTGATCGACGGCGTGCGGCTGTCGGAAAACGAGCAGGCGCCGGCGCTGCTGTCGTCGATCCCGATCGAGTCGGTCGAGCGCATCGAGATCGCGCGCGGCGGCAATGGCGTGCTGTATGGCTCCGGCGCCACCGGCGGCACCATCCAGATCATCACCAGGCGCGCGCAGCGCAACCAGACGCGGGCCGCGGCGACCGCCGCGATCGGCTCCTACGGCCATCAGGAATTGCGCGCGTCGCTGGCTAAGGGCTGGGACAATTTCGCGCTGGACGCCAATATCGGCAAGGCTCGCGCCGACAACTACCGCGCCAACAACGCGTCCGACCAAAGCAATTTCAGCGGCGGCCTGCAATGGGCCGACCGCGAAGGGCGGATCGGCGTACGTGTCGACGCCGCGCGCCAGCAAAGCCGGCTGGCCGGTCCGCTCAGCCTGGCGCAGTTCGAGGCCGATCCGCGCCAGACCGTCAAGCCCAACGACCACGCATCCTACGACCTGGACCGCTACACGCTGTTTTCCGAGCGCCGCTTCGGCGCCATCGAACTGGCAGCGGAATTGGCGCACAGCGAAAAGACCTCGAAGATGTTCGAAGACTACGGCGGCGGCTTCAGCAATGCGACCGAGCTGAACACGCGCGGCACGCAGTTTTCGCCGCGCTTGCGCCATTTGGCGGCCGGCGCGGCCTGGAGCAACGAACTGGTGGCGGGGCTGGATTTCGCTGACTGGAAGCAGAACGATGCGGTCAGCGCCGCCAGCGCGTCGCAGCGCTCGAAGGCAATCTACCTGCAGGATGAAATCCGCTACCGCGACAATGCACGGATCGCGTTCGGCGTGCGGCACGAGAACTTCGACCAGGAGGCGCATGACTCCGGCTTCGGCAACAGCTACCGGCAGTCGTTCGGGTTGAACGCCTGGAACCTGCAGGGCAGCTACGCGCCGCTGCCGCTGCTGCGGCTGTTCGCCCGCGCCGGGCAGAGCTACCGTGTGGCCAACGTCGACGACAACCGCTACACCAGGTTGCCGGACCAGCCGCTGAAGCCGCAGACTTCGCACGACACGGCGCTCGGCGCGGTGTTCGGCGACGCCGCGCGCAAGCTGACCGTGACACTGTTCGAGCATCGGCTGCAGAATGAAATCATGTTTGACCCGCCGACCTTCACCAACGTCAATCTCGATGCGACCCGCCGCGGCGGCATCGAGCTGGCGCTGCACTGGAAGCTGGACCCGCAATTCACCGCGCTGGCCAATTTCCAGCACGTGGACGCGACGTATGCCGACGGTCCCAATGCCGGCCGCGAAGTGACGCTGGTGCCGCGCAACACGCTGACGGCGCGGCTGAACTGGGACTCCGGTCGCGGCCAGAATGCGGATCTCGGCCTGCAATGGGTCGGCGAGCAGCGCTACGGCAACGATTTCGACAATGCCTGCCCGGCCAGGATGCCGTCGTACACCACCCTCGACGCCCGCTACGCGCAGCGCTTTGGCCAGTGGGAGCTGGCGATCGCCGGCAGCAACCTGACCGGGCGTGACTACTTCAGCCGCGCCTACGGCTGCCGCGGCAACATCTATCCTGATCCGGGCCGCCAGCTGAAGCTGACCGCGCGCTACGACTTCTGACATGGACCGCCGCCGCGCGCTGCTGATCGGATCATCGCTGGCCGTCGCCGCCGCCTTGGCGCTGGCGGCGGCGACGGTCTGCGGCAGTACCGGTTGCGGCTGGCCCGCAGCCGGCGCTCCGCTGCTGACCGAGCTGCGGCTGCCGCGCGCGCTGGCGGCCTTCGTGGTCGGCGCGCTGCTGGCGCTGGC
>JBAUJK010000432.1:0-4221 GCA_049683695.1 Burkholderiaceae bacterium | reverse complement strand
GGCGGGGCTGGCGCTGGCGGCCGGCGCGGCGGCGCAGGGCGCCACCTACTCGACGCTGCAGCGCGGCCGCTACCTGGTCAACGCCGGCGATTGCGCCTCCTGCCACACCGCCGCCGGCGGCCAGCCGTTCGCCGGCGGGCTGGCGGTGGCGACACCGTTCGGCACCATCTATTCGACCAACATCACGCCCGATCCGACCACTGGCATCGGCAAATGGACCGAGCAGGATTTCCAGAAGGCGATGCATTCCGGCATCCGGCGCGACGGCAAGCACCTGTATCCGGCCTTTCCATATCCGTGGTTCACGCGGGTGTCGCGCGCCGACGTGGACGCGATCTACGCCTACCTGAAGACGCTGGCGCCGGTGCACCAGCAGAACCGCGAACCGGAACTGCCGTGGCCGCTGTCGGCGCGCGAAGTGATGGCCGGCTGGAACACGCTGTTCTTCAAGGAAGGCGAATTCCGCGCCGACCCGGCCAAATCGCCGCAGTGGAACCGCGGCGCCTACCTGGTCGAAGGGCTCGGCCATTGCAGCGCCTGCCATACCGCCAGCAATCTGCTGGGCGCGCCGAAGAAGGGCCAGAACCTCGAAGGCGGCGGCTTCGGCGAACACTGGTATGCCCCCAGCCTGGCCGGCGACCTGCGCGACGGCATCGGCGGCTGGAGCGAAGCCGACATCGTCGAATACCTGAAAACCGGCGCCAACGCGCGCTCGGCCGCGGCCGGGCCGATGGCCGACGTGATCCGCAACTCGACCCAGTACCTGTCCCGCGGCGACCTGCGGGCGATCGCCGCCTACCTGAAGGACTTGCCGGCCGCGCATGCCGGCGCCGCCGCTTCGGGCAATCCGACGATCGACCGCCAGGCACTGGCGCGTGGCGAGGCGCTGTACCTCGACAACTGCACCGGCTGCCACATGGAGCATGGCGGCGGCCAGGAACGCATCTTCCCGCCGCTGAAAGGCAGCTCGTCGGTGCAGGCCAAGGAAGCCGATTCGCTGATCCATTTCGTGCTGGCCGGCGCCGAACGGCCGACCACCGGCGGCAAGCCGACCGGCTTCGCGATGCCGGCCTTCGACTGGAAATTCAGCGACCAGGACGTCGCCGACGTCGTCAACTACATCCGCAACGCCTGGGGCAACCAGGCTGCGCCGACCAGCGCCGCGCAGGTCGCCAAGCTGCGCGGCGTGATCGCGCACAGCAAGGAATAACCCCTCCTGCTTTCCCGTAGCGGGAGTATCGCTTCATTACGCAGGATTTATCTGCGGCACCGGCCATGCCTTGCGGGAGTATATGACCGTCCCGAGGCCGCGCCGGCAATCGCGCGATAATGGCGCCGCGGCCACGCCGCCCCCCCCTTTCCACGCACGACGAAGACCAAGCATGACCGACAAGCACGAGATCCGGCCCGGGCAATCGATCGAATTGCTGAAGGAACTGCACATCCTGACGCGCGACGGCAAGCTGAACCAGGACAGCCGGCGCAAGCTGAAGCAGGTCTACCACCTGTACCAGTTCATCGAGCCGCTGCTGCAGGAACTGCGGCGCGACCACGCCGACATCACACTGGTCGACCACGGCGCCGGCAAGTCCTATCTCGGCTTCATCCTGTACGACCTGTTCTTCAAGACGCTGGACGGCAACCCGCACATCTACGGCATCGAAACCCGCGACGAACTGGTCGCCAGATCGCGCGAGCTGGCACGGCGGCTGGATTTCCCGCGCATGTCGTTTCTCAACCTGTCGGTGGCGGAATCGATCGAATCCGAGCAGCTGCCGGCCAGGATCGACATCGTCACCGCGCTGCACGCCTGCAATACCGCGACCGACGACGCGATCCGCTTCGCGCTGAAGAAACAGGCGCAATTCCTGGTGCTGGTGCCGTGCTGCCAGGCCGAAGTGGCGTCGGTGCTGAAGAAGAACAAGGGTCGGACGCTGGGCAAGAATGCGCTGACCGAAATCTGGCGCCACCCGCTGCACACGCGCGAATTCGGCAGCCAGGTCACCAACGTGCTGCGCTGCCTGCAACTGGAAGCGCACGGCTACCAGGTCAGCGTCACCGAGCTGGTCGGCTGGGAGCATTCGCTGAAGAACGAGCTGATCATCGCCCGCTACCAGGATTTGCCGCGCCGCCGGCCCAGCGAACGCTTGCAGGAAGTGCTGCGCGAGCTGGGGCTGGAGGAACTGGGCGAGCGCTTCTTTACCGCCCCATGACCAGCCCGATGCGGCGCTCGATCCGGGCGGCCTCCAGTGCATCGCCGGCCTGGCGCGCGCGCTGCGCCTGTACCCCCAGCCACGCCAGCAGGGGCCGGCGCCAGCCCTGGGCCGAAGCGGTATCCACCGCCAGCGCGATTTCCGACGGCAGCAGGCGGCTGCTTCGCAGCAAGACGCCGGCCGCCACCAGGCGCGACAGCGGTTCTTCGATCCGGCCCAGGCGGCCGGCATCCCCGGCGCCGGCCAGCAGCGCCCGATGCGGCGGCGGCAGCAGGGCCGGATCCAGGTCTTGCCAGTAGCCCGCCAGGTACGCGGCATAGGCGCGCTCGCCGGCGGCGGCATCCTCGGCCAGCGCCTGGAAACCGGGGCAGCCGTCGATGTCCAGACTGGCGACCTGCGCGGCGCAGCGCATCAGCTCGGCGCGCGCCATCAGATCGGGGCGGCCGGTACGGGCGATTTCGGCGCGCGCGCGGGCGAATTCCTGGTCGGCGCCGCGCGTGTCGCCCTTCAGGTAGGCGCTGGTGAAACCCTGCATCGCGCCGTAGCCGTTGCTCTGCCAGTCAGGCGCCGGCGGCGCGCTGGCGCAGCCGGCCAGCACGACAAGCACGGCCAGCAGCAGGCGGGACAAGTCGCGGATCTTCATGGCAGTTTCAATTCCGTATCGCGGGCGAAGGGCCATTTGCGGTTGAGCTCGTCCACCAGGGTGCCGACCTTGCGCAGACTGGCATCGACTTCGGCGCGCAGCGCGCCCAGGTCGGTGGTGGCGGCGCGGGCGTTGGCGCCGACCGCCTGCGCCTCCGCCAGCACCGCATCCACTTTTTTCAGACTGGCGCGCACATCCCCCAGCATCGCGTTCAATTGCGCTACCGCCGCCTGGGTTTCGTCCATCACGCCGCTTTTGCCGAACACGCGCTGATCGGTCTTGGCCAGCAGGGTATCGATCCGTTCCAGCATCGCCACCACCTTCCTGGCCTCGGCCTCGCCGCCGAGCGCGCCGCCCAGAAGGCCGTAGCGGCCATTCAGGCTGGCGGTGGCGGTCTGGAAGTTGTCCAGGCTGGCATTCAGGCTGGAATCGGCGCGGGTCATCGCATCCAGGTTTTCCAGCAGCGTGCGGGCGGTGGCCACCAGGCGCGGAATTTCGGCCGCCGTATCGCCGCGCAGGACCGTGCGCACCGAGTCGGCCGGCAGCGGCGGATCGCTCAGGATTCCGGAAAAGGCGCGGATGCGGGTATCGCCGACCAGGCCGCGCTCCAGCGTGAAGATGCTGGAGGTGCGCAGCCAGTTGGCATCCTTGCGCGGGACGTCGATCACGATGCGGACCTGGCCGTCCGCCGCCAGGTCGATGCGCCGCACGCGGCCGATCGGAAAGCCGGAAAAGGTCAGGTCCATGCCGACGATCACGCCGGCCGAATCGTCCGTCATCAGCACCAGCTGCTGGGTGCTTTCGAACACGCCGCGCGCATACATCAGGTACAACGCGAACCCGCACGCCAGCACCGCCATCAGCACCAGCAACAGCGCGGCCTTGAATTCGACATGGGAGGGGCGGGCCGGCGGCGGCCGGCGAAGATCGGGTCGGGATACCATGAGTCAGATGTATTTCACCATCAGTGAAGCGGCTTCGATCAGGAACAGCGCCAACAGCAGGCGCACGGTGCCGGGCTGCATCGAGAACGCCTGCCCCCGGTTGCGGCGGCGCGCTTCGAGCATGGCGGCGGCCGGAATCACCGCCACCGCCAGCCCGAAGAATACCGTCTTCAGGACAAAGCCAAGCGTGACCAGCGGATCGAACACGCGGCCCACCGTGCGCGTGTAGTTCACCAGCCCCCACGGCGACAGGCCATACACGTTCAGATAGGCGAACACCAGCACGATCACGCTGCTGACCAGCGCCAGGGTCAGCACCGAAAAGACGTTGGCGACGACCTGCGGTACCAGTTCGCCACGCACCTGTTCCAGATCGAAGCCGTGGGCGCGCGCCTCCTCCGCGCCCGGCGCGGCTGCCGGC
>JBAUJK010000431.1:0-5167 GCA_049683695.1 Burkholderiaceae bacterium | reverse complement strand
GGACCAGTCGACGCACACCGGGAAGGCCATCGGATACCGCGCCGCGGCCGGCGCCGCCGTCAGACGCCGAGCGTCGCCAGCGCCGGCAGCGGCCGGGGCCGCCGGTCGTCGCCGGTGGCGACGTAGGTCAGCGTGGCTTCGGTAACCTTCACGGTTTCCGCCTGCAGCCGGTTGCGTTCGGCAAACACTTCGACATTGACGGTAACCGAGGTGGTACCGACCTTGACGATCTCGGCATAGAACGACAGCAGGTCGCCGACGAACACCGGGTGCTTGAAGATGAAGGAATTGACCGCCACGGTGGCAACGCGGCCGTTGGCACGCCGCACCGCCAGCAGCGCGCCGGCGATGTCGACCTGGGCCATGATCCAGCCGCCGAAAACGTCGCCGTGGACGTTGGCATCGGCCGGCATCGGCATCACGCGCAATTGCGGCATCTTGCCGGCGGGCAGGGAGGGATTCGGTTGTTCAAGCATGGCGGCCTTGTTTTTTGGTGAATCGCTACAATCGTAATTCGTACTGCAGCGAAAGCATAAACCATTCTGGCCCGCTCGCCGGCCGACCTCCATGCGCCACCGTTCTCCGTCTTCCCTCCCCCCTGCCCCATCCGCCGCCCGCAGCGGCAGCGACTGGGCGGTGCTGAAAACCCTGTTTCCCTACCTGTGGGCGTGGAAATGGCGGGTACTGCTGGCGCTCGCCTTCCTGGTCGGCGCCAAGCTGGCCAACGTCGGCGTGCCGCTGATCTTGAAGCGCCTGATCGACCACATGACGATCGGCCCCAATCACCCGCAGGCGCTGCTGGTGCTGCCGGTTGGCCTTCTGATCGCGTACGGCGCGCTGCGGCTGGCGACCACCTTGTTTACCGAGCTGCGCGAGTTCGTGTTCGCGCGCGTCACGCAGCGCGCGGTGCGCACCATCGCGCTGCAAGTGTTCCGCCACCTGCACGCGCTGTCGCTGCGCTTTCATCTGAACCGCCAGACCGGCGGCATGTCGCGCGACATCGAGCGCGGCACGCGCGGCGTGTCGTCGCTGGTGTCGTACACGCTGTTTTCGATCCTGCCGACCCTGGTCGAAATCGCGCTGGTGCTCGGCTACCTGGCGCTGCACTACGACCTCTGGTTTTCCGTGATCACCGCCGGCGCACTGATCACCTACATCACCTTCACCGTGGTGGTGACCGAATGGCGCACGCACTTCCGGCGCACGATGAACAACCTCGATTCCAGCGCCAACACGCGCGCGGTCGATTCGCTGATCAATTACGAAACGGTCAAGTATTTCGGCAACGAGGAATTCGAGGCGCGCCGCTACGACGAAGGCTTGCGCGGCTACGAGGCGGCGGCAGTGAAGTCGCAGACCTCGCTGTCGCTATTGAACACCGGCCAGTCGGCGATCATCGCGGTGGCGGTCACGCTGATCCTGTGGCGCGCCACCGCCGGCGTGATTGCCGGCACGATGACGCTGGGCGACCTGGTGCTGGTCAACGCGTTCATGATCCAGCTCTACATCCCGCTCAATTTCCTCGGCGTCATCTACCGCGAAATCAAGCAGAGCCTCGCCGACATGGAACGGCTGTTTTCGCTGCTGGAACAGGAGCGCGAAATCGCCGACGCGCCGGATGCGCGGCCGTTGGCGCTGGATTCGGGCTCCGGCCGCGGCGCCGAAGTGCGCTTCGAGCACGTCGACTTCAGCTATGAAGCAAAGCGCCAGATCCTGTTCGACGTCGATTTCACGATTGCCGCCGGCACCACCACCGCGGTGGTCGGCCACAGCGGCTCCGGCAAGTCGACGCTGTCGCGCCTGCTGTTCCGCTTCTACGACGTCGACAGCGGCCACATCACCATCGCCGGCCACGATCTGCGCGACGTGACGCAGGCGTCGCTGCGCGCGGCGATCGGCATCGTGCCGCAGGACACGGTGCTGTTCAACGACAGCATCGAGTACAACATCGCCTACGGCAAGCCGGGCGCGACGCACGACGAAATCGTCGCCGCCGCGCGCGCCGCCTACATCCACGACTTCATCGAATCGCTGCCGGACGGCTACCGCACCACGGTCGGCGAGCGCGGGCTGAAGCTGTCCGGCGGCGAAAAGCAGCGCGTCGCGATTGCTCGCACGCTATTGAAGAATCCGGCGCTCTTGGTCTTCGACGAAGCGACCTCGGCGCTCGATTCGAAATCGGAACAGGCGATCCAGACGCAGTTGAAGGAGATCGCGCGCGCGCGCACCGCGCTGGTGATCGCGCACCGGTTGTCGACGATCGCGGACGCCGACCAGATCCTGGTGCTGGAACACGGCCGCATCGTCGAGCGCGGCAGCCATGCGCAACTGCTGGCGGCCGGCGGCACCTATGCGCAAATGTGGGCGCGCCAGCAGGCCGGGCAGGACGAACCGGCGTCGCCGGCGCTGGCCGAGGCGGCGCTGGCGTAAGGGCCGCGTGGCCTCACATACTCCCAGGCATAGACTCTCATACCGGGCAAAGACATTGCGAGATTTCCCCATACTCCCGCAATATCCGCCGATGCGGCAAACGTGAGGAGCACCTCTTTGCATTGCCCGCACAAGCCACTACCATAGCCAAATGGAAACCAAATGGCTGGAAGACTTCATCTCGCTGGCGGAGACGCGCAGCTTTTCGCGCTCGGCCGAACTGCGCCACATCACGCAGCCGGCGTTCTCGCGCCGCATCCAGTCGCTGGAAGCGTGGCTCGGCACCGACCTGATCGACCGCACCTCGTATCCGACCCGATTGACCGCCGCCGGCGAAGTGTTCTACGAGCAGGCGATCGAAATGCTCGGGCAGATCAACAGCGCCCGCGCGATGCTGCGCGGCAAGCGCCCGACCTCGCACAGCACGCTCGACTTCGCGGTGCCGCACACGCTGTCGCTGACCTATATGCCGAAGTGGTTCACCGGGCTGGAAAAGGGCTTCGGCCGCATCAACGCGCGCCTGATCGCGCTGAACGTGCACGACGCGGTGATGACGATGGTCGACGGCGGCTGCGACCTGCTGCTGTGCTACCACCATTCGCGCCAGCCGGTGCAGCTGGATGCCGGCCGCTACGACATGATCGTGCTCGGCCATGAATCGCTGCGCCCGTATGCGCGCTGCGACCGGAACGGCGTGCCGAACTTCGTGCTGCCCGGCACGCCGGCGCAGCCGCTGCCGTTCCTGTCGTACTCGGTCAACGCCTACTTCGGGCGCATGGTGGAGATGCTGCTGGCCGACGCCAAGACCCGGCTGTACCTCGACAAGCGCTACGAAACCGACATGGCCGAAGGCTTGAAGATGATGGCGCTGGAAGGGCACGGCGTGGCCTTCCTGCCGGAATCGGCGGTGCTGCGCGAAGTGCGCAACAAGCATCTGGCGCGCGCCGACGACGGCCGCGCCGAATGGCAGTTCGACCTCGAAATCCGTCTCTACCGCGAACGGCCGTCACCACAGCGCCCCGGCAAGCCGGTCACCGCGCGCCTGTGGGAATACTTGCAGCATGGCAGCGCCACCAGTAGCCGCAAGCGCGGCGCCAGCGCCGCCGCCGTCTGAAAAAACGGCGTGCCATATTCCTGTTAACATCTATGCAATGCGCGCATAAAAACATGCCGACAAAGCATTGGCATTGGTCCCGCGCGCAGCCCTAGAATCTGCCGCAGTTCGCAAAACCCCTGCCGAATCTGCGCCAACCGGAGTCCTGCCAGTATGTCCAGTTCACACCAAATCCCGTCCTATCTGACCCCGTCCGGTATCGGCCCGTGGGGCGTCTACCTGGAACAGATCGACCGCGTCACGCCCTACCTCGGCTCGCTGTCGCGCTGGGTGGAAACCCTGAAGCGCCCGAAGCGCATCCTGATCGTCGACGTGCCGATCGAGCGCGACGACGGCAGCATCGCCCACTTCGAAGGCTATCGCGTGCAGCACAACACCTCGCGCGGCCCAGGCAAGGGCGGCGTGCGTTTCCACCAGGACGTGACGCTGTCGGAAGTGATGGCACTGGCGGCCTGGATGACGATCAAGAACGGCGCCGTCAACGTTCCCTACGGCGGCGCCAAGGGCGGCATCCGGGTCGATCCGAAAACGCTGTCGAAGGCCGAACTGCAACGCCTGACGCGCCGCTACACCAGCGAAATCAACATCATCATCGGCCCCACCAAGGACATCCCGGCACCCGACGTCAACACCAACGAACAGGTGATGGCGTGGATGATGGACACCTATTCGATGAACCTCGGCAGCACCTCGTCCGGCGTCGTCACCGGCAAGCCGATCTCGCTCGGCGGCAGCCTCGGCCGGCGCGAAGCCACCGGACGCGGCGTCTACGTGGTCGGCTGCGAAGCGGCGGAGCGGCGCGGCCTCGAAATCAA
This sequence comes from Burkholderiaceae bacterium, assembly GCA_049683695.1. Lineage (GTDB taxonomy): Bacteria > Pseudomonadota > Gammaproteobacteria > Burkholderiales > Burkholderiaceae_D > DATJCV01. Next base: position 808 of record JBAUJK010000431.1, on the reverse strand, counting down.
GGGCGCGAAGATTGCGGTGCAGGGCTACGGCAACGTCGGCGGCACCGCCGCCAAGCTGTTCGCCGAAGCGGGTGCGAAGATCGTCGCCGTGCAGGATCACGTCGCCACCATCGTCAACGAAGGCGGCATCGATGCGGCGGCACTGTTCGAGCACGTCGGCCGCCACGGCAGCGTGCAGGGTTTTGCCGGCGCCGAGGAACTGAAGGACGGCCGCGCATTCTGGAGCGTCGATTGCGACATCCTGATCCCGGCCGCGTTGGAGCAGCAGATCAACGTCGACAACGCCCGCGACATCCGCGCCAAGATCATCCTGGAAGGCGCCAACGGTCCGACCACGCCGGAAGCCGACGACATCCTGACCGACCGCGGCGTGCTGGTCGTGCCGGACGTGATCGCCAACGCCGGCGGCGTCACCGTCAGCTATTTCGAATGGGTGCAGGATTTTTCCAGCTTCTTCTGGACCGAGGACGAGATCAACCTGCGCCTGACGCGGATCATGCGCGAAGCCTTCGCCGCCGTCGCCCACCTGGCCGACGAAAAGAAGGTGACGCTGCGCACCGCCGCCTTCATCGTCGCCTGCACGCGCGTACTGCAGGCGCGCGAAATGCGCGGTCTGTATCCGTGACATCGGCGTTTGCCGTGCGCAACGCACGGCAACCCGCCGCGCGTTGACCGCCCTCCGTGCCGTCCCCCTGAACCCCGCTTCGATGAACGTGATGATCACGAGAACCCATGTTCCCGGCCGGCACCTGCTGGCCGCGGCGGCCGTCGCCGCGCTCGCCGGTCTGGCGGCGCCGGCGCTTGCCGC
>JBAUJK010000430.1:0-3977 GCA_049683695.1 Burkholderiaceae bacterium | reverse complement strand
GCCGGAAGCGGCGCGCGCCTTTCCGCTGGCGCTGATCCGCGCCCATGCGCTGACCGCGCCGCGGGTGGCGCTGGCCGGCGACGCCGCGCACGTGGTGCATCCGCTGGCCGGGCACGGGATGAATCTCGGCTTCGCCGATGTCGCGGCGCTGGCGGCGGCGGTCGCGTCGCGCGGGCCGGGCCGCGATTGCGGCGACGCGCGCCTGCTGGCCGCCTACGCGCGCGCGCGCAAGGAAGACGTGCTGCTGATGCAGATTGCCACCGACGGCCTGGAGCGGTTGTTCGCGGCGGATTTCGAACCGCTGAGAGTGGCGCGCAATCTGGGATTGAACTTGGTCAACAAGTTGCCGGTCATAAAGAGAAGTCTGATGGCGCATGCCATGGGCAAACCACGAAACCTGAACGAAGGATAAGAAGGCATCATGAAAAAAACCAAATGGGCCGCGCTGGCGCTGGCCGGCGTGGCGCTGACGGCGATGGCGCAATCGGCACAGGAAGAAGCAGTGAAGAAACTGGTCGAGCCGCGCCTGGGTGACGGCGCCAAGGTGCAGTCGGTGACCAAGACGCCTTATTCGGGGTTGTTCGAAGTGCGAGTCGGCAACGATATCGTCTATACCGACGCCAAGGCGCAATACCTGTTCGTCGGCCGCGTGATCGATACCAAGACCTATCAGGATTACACCAAGGATCGGATCGACGAAATCAGCAAGATCAAGTTCTCCGACTTGCCGCTGGACCAGGCGCTGAAGACGGTCAAGGGCAACGGCGCGCGCAAGATCGCGGTGTTCGAGGACCCGAACTGCGGCTATTGCAAGCGCTTCCGCAATACCTTGCAGGAAATGGACAACATCACCGTCTATACCTTCATGTACAACATCCTGTCACCGGATTCGGCGGTGAAGTCGAAGAACGTCTGGTGCTCGGCCGACCGCGCCAAGGCCTGGGACGACTGGATGCTGAATGGCAAACTGCCGGCCACCGCGCCGGAAAATTGCGCGACGCCCAACGACAAGATCTTCGCACTCGGCCAGCAGATGCGGATCACCGGCACGCCGACCATCTTCTTCACCGACGGCTCGCGCATTCCGGGCGCGGTCGACGCCAAGGCGCTGGAAGCGAAGCTGGCTTCGGTCAAGTAGTACAGTACCGCCGACGGCGGCTGCGACGGTATATCGCCGCAGCCGCCGTTTCAGATACACCACAGTGTATTTTTGAGGCTGCAGGTAACACCTCCGGGAAAAGGCCATTTTTCGGCATACTCCTCATTTTTCCGATGCGTCCGGCTGCGCGAGGGCGCCGCACTATAATCGGGACTCCCTTTCTGGAGACCGATCATGTTCAATGCGATTCTGCTCAACCGCAACGATGATGGCAGCACCGACGCGCGCCTGACGCAGCTCGACGACGCCCAGCTGCCGGCCGACGCCGACGTCACGGTGCGCGTCGATTACTCGACCCTCAATTACAAGGATGCGCTGGCGATCACCGGCAAGTCGCCGGTGGTGCGCGCGTGGCCGATGGTGCCCGGCATCGACGGCGCCGGCGAAGTGATCGAATCCTCCGATCCGAACTGGAAGGCGGGCGACGCCTTCATCCTGAACGGCTGGGGCGTCGGTGAAAACCACTGGGGCTGCCTGGCACAGCGCGCGCGGCTGCGCGGCGGCTGGCTGATCCCGCGCCCGCAGGGCATGTCGGCCAGGAACGCGATGGCGATCGGCACCGCCGGCTATACAGCGATGCTGTGCGCGCTGGCGCTGCAGGGCGCCGGCATCGGCAAGGACGATGGCGAAGTGCTGGTCACCGGCGCCTCCGGCGGCGTCGGCAGCGTCGCCACCGCGATCCTGGCCGGCTGGGGCTACCGCGTGGTGGCCTCGACCGGCAAGCTGGCCGAAGCCGATTACCTGAAGTCGCTGGGCGCCGCCGAGGTGATCGATCGCGCGTCACTGGCGGCACCCGGCAAGCCGCTGCAGAAGGAGCGCTGGGCGGCGGTGATCGATTCGGTCGGCTCGCACACGCTGGTCAACGCGCTGGCACAGACCCGCTACGGCGGCGCGGTGGCCGCCTGCGGACTGGCGCAGGGGATGGATTTGCCGGCCACGGTGGCGCCATTCATCCTGCGCGGCGTGCGGCTGCTCGGCATCGACAGCGTGATGGCGGCGCCGGCGCGCCGTATCGAAGCCTGGCACCGGCTGACGCACGACCTCGACGCCACCCGGCTGGCGCTGATCACCGAGGAAATCGACCTGGCACAGGCCCTGCAGCGGGCACCTGACATTCTCGCCGGGCGTCAGCGCGGCCGGCTGGTGGTCAACGTCAACGCCTGATCGGCCGCGTCACGGGCGGCGGTTTTGCGCAGCCGGGTTGTTGTAATATTTACAGTCCAATTTGCCATTGCCGCCAGTTTCGCCGATTCCATTGCGACAACGCGCTGCGTTGCCGTCCGCCCGTGACGAGGTTTAGATGGGGTTCGTTTGAGGCCATTCTCCCTCTACCGCCGTTCCGACTGGCCGAAACTGGCCGGCTTGACGCTGCTCTACGCGCTGACCGCGAAAATCAGCCTGGACTTCGCCGCGCTGGCCGGCAGCGTCACGCTGTTCTGGCTGCCGAGCGGCATGATGCTGGGCGCCCTGCTGATCGGCGGCGTCAGATACTGGCCGGCAATCCTGCTCGGTTCCCTCATTTCCTATGCCGACCTGTCGTGGCCGGTGGCGCTGCTGATCGGCGCCGGCAATACGGCCGAAGCGCTGCTGTGCCTGTGGCTTTTGTCGCGCATGTCGCAATTCGACCGCCGCCTGGCGCGCGTGCATGATTTCGTGCTGCTGCTGCGGGTGGCGCTGGTCGGACCGCTGCCGGCGCTGGCGGCCGGCACGCTGGCGCTGACCGGTCCCGGCCCGCTGATGCCGGATGTCGCCGGCGCCGTCGCGCTGCACTGGTGGATGGGCGATTTCCTGAGCCTTCTGCTATTGACGCCGATGGTGCTGGTGTGGCGCCAGCCGCCGAGCCTGCCGGTGCGCCCGCACGCGGCGCTGGAACTAGTGCTGCTGCTGGCGCTGACCCTGCTGTTCGGACTGGTCGTGTTTTTCGACTGGGAGCGGGTGGCGCGCGGCCCGCTGGTCAGCGCCTTCCTGATGTTTACCGTCGTCATCTGGGGCGCGATGCGCTTCGGCCGCCACGTGGCGTTGCTGGTGCTGGGGATGGTGGCGGCGCAGGCGCTGTTGAGCGTGATGGCCGGGACCGGCTTTTTCGGCGACGACCTGCGCCAGACCGGCCTGGCCGGCCTTTGGATCTATCTGGCGACACTGGGCGCGGTCGGCATTGCGCTGGCCGCCGTCACCGACGAGCGTAACGCCAGCCAGCAGGCGCTGGCCGCCAGCAGCGCCCGCTTTCTCGCCTTCATGGAACACCTGCCGGGGATGGCCTACATCAAGGATGCGCAGCGGCGTTACATTTACGCCAACCGCGCGTTCGAGGCCGAGGACGTGCTCGGCCTGCCCCCGGCCGACTATTTCGGCAAGACCATGGACGAGCTGGCGCCGTACCAGATGTCGGCGGCGGCGATCGCCAACGTGCGCGCCGGCGACGACCACGTGCTGACGCAGCAGCAGGTGCATACGCAGGAGCTGGCAATCGGGCCGGGCGGGCGCACCACGCTGCTGGCGATCAAGTTCCCGCTGGCCGACAGCGACGGCCAGCCGCTGATCGGCGGCATCACGCTCGACATTTCCGAGCGCAAGCGCGCCGACGCCCGCATCGCCCGGCTGACCCAGCTGTACAAGGCGCTGAGCGAAGTCAACCAGGGCATCGTGCGGCTGGCCGATGCCGCCGACCTGTTTCCGCTGGTATGCCGCACCGCGGTCGACTACGGCGGCGTCAAGATGGCCTGGATCGGCTGCGTCGACCCGGAATCCGGCGAGCAGCAGCGTATCGTGCCGGTGGCGCGCCATGGCACCGCGCTCGACTTTCTGGACGGGCTGCCGC
>JBAUJK010000429.1:0-13062 GCA_049683695.1 Burkholderiaceae bacterium | reverse complement strand
GGCCGCCACCGGCGGCGCCGGGGCCGGCGCGCCGGTCAGGTCCGGCGGCAGGTCCTCGACGCCGACCGTCTGCCCGGGCGCCATCACGGTGATCCAGTTGCACAGGTTTTCCAGCTGCCGCACGTTGCCCGGCAGATCGAGGCCGGCGACGAAAGCGAGCGCGTCGTCGGTCATGCGCTTCGGTTCGACGCCGAGCTGGCGCGCGCTTTGCGCCAGGAAATGGCGCGTCAGCAGCGGAATGTCCTGGCGCCGCTCGCGCAGGCTCGGCAACCGCAGCCGGATCACGTTCAGCCGGTGGTACAGGTCTTCGCGGAACAGGCCGTCGGCGACCCGCTGCTCCAGGTTCTGATGGGTGGCGGCGATCACCCGCACGTCGGCCTTCAACGGCTGATGGCCGCCGACGCGGTAGAAATGGCCGTCCGACAACACCCGCAGCAGCCGCGTCTGCAGGTCGAGCGGCATGTCGCCGATCTCGTCGAGGAACAGCGTGCCGCCCTCGGCCTGCTCGAAACGGCCGCGCCGCGCCGCCTGGGCGCCGGTGAAGGCGCCGCGCTCGTGGCCGAACAGTTCTGATTCCAGCAGGTCCTTCGGGATCGCCGCGGTGTTCAGCGCGATGAACGGCCGCGCCGCGCGCGGACTATGCTTGTGCAGCGCGCGCGCCACCAGTTCCTTGCCGGTGCCGGATTCCCCGGTGATCAACACCGTCACGCTCGATTGCGACAGCCTGCCGATGGCGCGGAACACGTCCTGCATCGCCGGCGCCTGTCCCAGTATCTCGGCCGGCTCCGTGGCGGCCTGCTCGACACCGGCCTCGCGCCGGCTTTCCTCGAGCGCACGGCGGATCAGCTCCACCGCGCGGTCGATGTCGAACGGCTTGGCCAGGTATTCGAAGGCGCCGCCCTGGAACGCGGCGACCGCCGAGTCGAGGTCGGAAAAGGCGGTGGTGATGATCACCGGCAGGCCGGGATGCGCGGCCTTGGCCGCCTGCAGCAGCGCCAGCCCGGATTCGCCCGGCATGCGGATGTCCGACACCAGCACCTCGGGCGCGCCGTGCTGCAGCGCCTGCAGCGCGTCGTGCGCGCTGGCGAAGCTGGTGGCGGCCAGGCCGTGGCGCGCCAGCGCCTTTTCCAGCACCCAGCGTATCGATTCATCGTCGTCGACGATCCAGATAGGGTTCATGTCGGTTCGCATCGCGGTGCGCGGCAATCGGTCAGGGCAACGGCAGCAACAGGCGGAAATCGGTGCAGCCGGGCCGGCTCTCGCATTCGATCACGCCGCCGTGCCGCTGCACGAAAGTCTGCGCCAGCGTCAGGCCGAGGCCGCTGCCGTCGCCGCCGGAAATCAGCGGATAAAACATCTGGTCCTGGATCTCCGGCGCGATGCCGGGTCCGTTGTCGATGATATGCAAGTCCAGTGCCAGCCGGTAGCGCACCCCGGCCAGCGTCGCCTGGCGCGCGATGCGGGTCCTAAACACCAGTTCGGCGTCGCCGGCGGCGATGCGTTCGCGCAGCGCCTGGGCGGCGTTGCGCGCGATGTTCAGCACCGCCTGGATCAGCTGCTCGCGGTCGCCGCGGAACTCCGGCACCGACAGGTCGTAGTCGCGCACGATCTCCAGCCCGTGTGGAAATTCAGCCAGGATCAGGCTGCGCACCCGTTCCGTGACCTCGTGGATGTTGACGTCGCCGACGATATGCGGCCGCCGGTGCGGCGCCAGCAGGCGGTCGACCAGCGTCTGCAGGCGGTCGGCTTCCTTGACCACCACCTGCGTGTATTCGCGCAGCTCGCGCAGGCGTCGCTGCGACAGGCCGAGTTCCGGCAGCTCCAGCTCCAGCAGCTGGGCGGCGCCGCGGATGCCGCCGAGCGGATTCTTGATCTCGTGCGCCAGGTTGCGGATCAGCTCGCGGTTGGCCTGGCTCTGCTCCAGCAGCCGCTGTTCGCGGTTGAGCTTGCGCTGCTGCAGGTTCTCGCGCAGCTCGATCAGCACCGGGTACGCCGGATCGTCGGTGGCGGCGACGCTGCAATGCACCTGCAGCGGCTCGCGCCCGGCGCGCTCCAGCGTCAGGTCCTGGCGGCGGTCGGCGAACTGCCGCTCGGCCGCCTGGCGGCAGGTCTCGGCCAGCCCGTCGTCGTTCTGGAACAGGCTGCCGAGCGGCTGCCGCAGCAGGTTCTTGCTGGACGACTCCAGCAGGCTTTCGGCGGCCGGATTGGCGTAGGCGACGCGGGCCTCGGCGTCCAGGATCAGGATCGCGGAAGCCAGCAGGTCGAGGCCGTCGAAGCGGGCGGTGGGCGTCTTCATCGGTTCATAAAAAAATCAAGGCCGCGTCGGGCGGCCTTGTCGTGCAGGATCGGCGGTCCGGCGCCTACTTCAGGTTGCCGAGTTCGCGCTTCAGCGCCTCGACGTTCTTTTCGCTGCGCTCGATATCGCTCTTCATCGACGCCACCCGCTCCTGGTACTTAGCGTAGTTGCGCTCGTTGCCCTGGCGTTCCGGCTCGCCATTGTTGTATTCCTTCTTCAGCTCGGCCAGCTTCTGCTCCTCGCGCTTCATTTCGTCCAGCAGGATCTGCCGGCGGTCGTTGTCGCGCGCCTTCTGGGTGGTGCCGTCCACCGTCGGGAAGTCGGACGGCACCGCCGGCCGTGCGGCGGCGGGCTGCACCGGCGGCCGCTTGACCGGCGCGGCGATCGTCAGCGGCGGCAGTTCGACTTTCTTGCAGCCCTTGGTGGCGCCGGTGTTCTTGTATTCCTTGGTGCCGTTCTGGTCGACGCACAGGAAGACATCGTTCTGCGCATGGGCGTGGCCGGCGGCGGCGGCGGCGGTGATCAGGAGGGCTGCAACAAAGTGGCGTTTCATGGGCTGTGTGATCCGATGTGACATTCGCCGCCCATTTTAGGATAGGAATCAAGGCTTTACAAACGCTGCCTGGAATCGCCGCAGGCGCGCGCGACACAAATCGCGCTCCAGCAAAAACGGGGGCGCCATGCCCCCGTCGTTGCCGCGCCGCGCGTCCGCCAAACCCGGGCCTGGCAGGCGCCGGCTTTTTTCCGCCGCCGGCTCAGCCGGAGTAGTACATGTCGAACTCGACCGGATGCGTCACCATGCGCATGCGCTGCACTTCGTGTTCCTTCAGTTCGATGTAGGCGTCGATCATGTTGTCGGAAAAGACGCCGCCGCGCGTCAGGAATTCGCGGTCCTTGTCGAGCGCCTCCAGCGCCTGTTCCAGCGACGAGCACACGGTCGGGATCTTCGCATCTTCTTCCGGCGGCAGGTGGTACAGGTCCTTGGAAGCGGCTTCGCCCGGATGGATCTTGTTCTGCACGCCGTCCAGGCCGGCCATCAGCAGCGACGCGAAGCACAGATACGGGTTGGCCAGCGGATCCGGGAAGCGCGTTTCGATGCGGCGCGCCTTCGGGTTCGGCACGTGCGGAATGCGAATCGAGGCCGAGCGGTTGCGCGACGAATAGGCCAGCTTGACCGGCGCCTCGTAGCCCGGCACCAGCCGCTTGTAGGAATTGGTGCCGGGGTTGGTGATCGCGTTCAGCGCGCGCGCGTGCTTGATGATGCCGCCGATGTAGTACAGCGCGAAATCCGACAGGCCGGCATAGCCGTCGCCGGCAAACAGGTTCTTGCCGTCCTTCCAGACCGACTGGTGCACGTGCATGCCAGAGCCGTTGTCGCCGACCACCGGCTTCGGCATGAAGGTGGCGGTCTTGCCGTAGGTGTGGGCGACGTTCCAGATCACGTACTTCTGGGTCTGGGTCCAGTCGGCGCGCTCGACCAGGGTCGAGAAGCGCGTGCCGATCTCGTTCTGGCCGGCGCCGGCGACTTCGTGGTGGTGCACTTCGACCGGGATGCCGAGCGATTCCAGGATCAGGCACATTTCGGAGCGCATGTCCTGGAAGCTGTCGACCGGCGGTACCGGGAAATAGCCGCCTTTCACGGTCGGCCGGTGGCCGCTGTTGCCGCCCTCGGTCTTGGCGCCGGTCGACCAGGAGGCTTCGTCCGAGCCGATCTTGACGAAGCAGCCCGACATGTCGACGTTCCAGCGCACGTTGTCGAAGATGAAGAATTCCGGCTCCGGACCGAAGTAGGCGGTGTCGCCCAGGCCGGAGGATTTCAGATAGGCTTCGGCGCGCTTGGCGATCGAGCGCGGGTCGCGGTCGTAGCCCTTGCCGTCGGAAGGCTCGATCACGTCGCACTGCATGAACAGCGTGGTCTCTTCCATGAACGGATCGATGTTGGCGGTGTTCGGGTCCGGCATCAGCACCATGTCGGAGGCCTCGATGCCTTTCCAGCCGGCGATCGACGAGCCGTCGAACGCGTGGCCGGATTCGAACTTGTCCATGTCGAAATGGGACACCGGCACCGTCACGTGCTGTTCCTTGCCCCGGGTGTCGGCGAAGCGGAAATCGACGAACTTGACTTCGTTTTCCTTCGCCATCTTCAACACTTCTGCGGCCGTCTTTGCCATGCAAATCTCCTGGATTGAGTTGGATACACGGCAGCGGCGGATCGGGCCGGCGACCGCATGTTGCGAATGAGGGGTCCGGGCCGGCAGCGGCCCGGAACTTGGTGCGAGATGATAGCAGCTTCCATGCCATCCAAAATGGGGACGGGCACGCGCCAAAGGCGCACTTTCACGGTGCAAAAACCAATAAGCGCACCGTTCTGGTGCATGTATTTTCCCATCTGCACCATCTTCGGCCGCCGCTGCGGCATGGCATGGCGACAGCGGGAATGGCATAAAATGAACCTTCCGTTTTCCGGGAATCTGCCATGAACGACTCTACCGAGCATTTGCTGAAAACCGCCCGCGCGCGCGGGCAAGCCGACGGTCTGCCGTATGCCGGCGCCGTCACGCCGCAGGAAGCGCACGCGCTGCTGCAGGCCGATCCCGCGGTGCGGCTGATCGATGTGCGCACCAACGCCGAGCGCGACTGGGTCGGCCGGGTCGACCTCGCGCCGCCGCAGCAGGTGGCGATCGAATGGAACATGTATCCGGGCGGCGCGCAAAATCCGCACTTCGCAGCCCAGCTGGAGCAGGCAGTCGACAAGGACAGCGTGCTGCTGTTCCTGTGCCGTTCCGGCGTGCGCTCGCGCGGCGCCGCGCAGCTGGCGGCCGAACACGGTTACCGCAACGCCTTCGACATCCTGGAAGGCTTCGAGGGCGGCAAGGATGCCGCTGGCCACCGCAAGACCGTCAACGGCTGGTGCAAGGCCGGACTGCCGTGGCTGGGCGCATAGGGCGCAGACAGTTCATATACTCCCCACACCAACCCTCTATCCCGCAGGTTTTATACGCGGTTTTTATCCATACTCCCCCGCTTTTTTGGAATGACATTCGCCGCCCGCGGCGGCGGTGGGCGTAAAAAAGCCGTTCCTGCGCGGGCGGCGGGAACGGCTGGTGACGGGTCCGGGCGGCGCGGCCTATTCGTCGCCTTCGGCCGGCCAGTCGCGGATGTAGGCCTTCAGCATCTTGTTCTCGAAACCCTGCGCATCCAGCACCGCGCGCGCGACGTCGTAGAACGACATCACGCCCAGCAGCACCTTGGCGTCCATCACCGGCACGTAGCGCGCATGCTTTTCCAGCATGATGCGGCGCACTTCGTTCAAGTCGGTGTCGGGCGTGACCGTGATCGGCGCGTCGTCCATCTGCTTGCGCACGGTGCTGTTGCCGAGCGCGCCGCGGTTGGCGTGGATGGTCTTGATCACTTCGCGGAAGGTCAGCATGCCGACCAGCTCGCCATACTCCATCACCACCAGCGAACCGATGTCCTTTTCCGCCATCGTATTGACGGCCTCGACGATCGGCGTGTCCGGCGTCACCGTATACAGGATGTTGCCCTTGACCTTGAGGATTTCCGAAGCTTTCATGAGTCCGTCCTGTCGAGATGGAATGCAAGTTGACTGTAGCGCAAGCCCCCGAAAAAAGCCAGCCGCCCCTCTGGCCGCGCACGGGGCAGGCGCCTTTCTTCTGTACAATGTTTTGCCCCGTTTCACCCGCACCGGCTGCCGGCGCCAGACGCCCCTGCAGCCCCACCGAAGGAGACAACCCCGATCATGAGCGGTCCCCACTACCCCGGCTTCGACACGCTGGCGCTGCACGCCGGCGCCGCGCCCGATCCGACCACCGGCGCGCGCGCGACGCCGATCTACCTGACCACGTCGTTCGTGTTCAAGAACTCCGACTATGCGGCGTCGCTGTTCAACATGGAGCGTTCCGGCCACGTCTATTCGCGCATCTCCAACCCGACCAACGCGGTGCTGGAAGAGCGCATCGCGGCGCTGGAGGGCGGCGTCGCCGGCATCGCGGTGGCCAGCGGCCAGGCGGCGTTTCACCTCGGGCTGGCGACCCTGGCCGGCGCCGGCTCGCACGTGGTGGCGTCGCGCGCGATCTACGGCGGCTCGCAGAACCTCTTGGCCTACACGATGAAGCGCTTCGGCATCGACACCACCTTCGTCGATCCGCGCGACCTCGATGCCTGGCGCGCGGCGATCCGGCCCAACACCAAGGTGCTGTTCGCCGAAAACCTCGGCAACCCGGGGCTGGACGTGCTCGACATCCCAAACGTGGCGGCGATCGCGCACGAGCATCATCTGCCGCTGATGGTCGACGCCACCTTCAGCACGCCGTACCTGCAGCGGCCGTTCGAGCTCGGCGCCGACCTGGTGATGCACGCCGCCACCAAGTTCCTGTGCGGACACGGTACCGCGATGGGCGGCCTGCTGGTCGACGGCGGCTGCTTCGACTGGCAACAGGCGTATGAAAAGACCGGCCACTTCGCCGAGCTGTGCGAGCCGTACGACGGTTTCCACGGCATGGTGTTTTCCGAGGAATCGTCGGTGGCGCCGTTCGCGCTGCGGGCACGGCGCGAAGGCATCCGCGACTTCGGCGCGGCCTTGAGCCCGCACAATGCGTTCGCGATCCTGCAGGGGATCGAAACGCTCGGCCTGCGCATGGAACGGCACGTCGCCAATACCCGCAAAATCGTCGAATTCCTGGCCGCGCATCCGGCGGTGGAGACGGTGTCGTACCCGGAACTGGAATCGCACCCGGACCACAAGCTGGCGCAGAAGCTGTTGCCGAAGGGCTGCGGTGCGGTGTTTTCGTTCGTCATCAAGGGCGACCGCGCGGCCGGCGCCCGCTTCGTCGAGGCGCTGGAGATCTTTTCGCACCTGGCCAACGTCGGCGACGCCAAGTCGCTGGTGATCCATCCGGCCTCGACCACCCATTTCCGCGTGCCGAGCGAGCAGCTGGCGGCGGCCGGCATCCGCGAGGGCACGATGCGGCTGTCGATCGGGCTGGAAGACCCGGACGACCTGATCGAAGACCTGGCGCGCGGGCTGAAGGCAGCGCAGCGCGACACCAAGCGCAAGGGAGCCTGACATGCAACTGACGGTCCACGGACAACCGGCCTACTGCTACACCGGCGGCAAGGCGTTCGACGCGGCGCTGCCGACCGCGGTGTTCATCCACGGCGCACAGAACGACCATTCGGTGTGGGTGCTGCAGACCCGCTACTTCGCCCACCATGGCTTCGGTGTGCTGGCGCTCGACCTGCCCGGCCACGGCCGCAGCGGCGGCGCGCCGCTGGCATCGATCGAAGCGATGGCCGACTGGCTGCTGGCGCTGCTGGATGCGGCCGGAGTGCGGCAGGCGACGCTGATCGGCCACAGCATGGGTTCGCTGATCGCGCTGGAAGCCGCGCAGCGCGCGCCGCAGCGGGTGGCCAAGGTGGCGCTGGTCGGCACCGCCTATCCGATGAAGGTGTCGGATGCGCTGTTGAACGCGGCGCGCGACGACGAGCCGGCCGCGATCGACATGGTCAACATCTGGTCGCATTCGTCGATCGCGCAGAAGCCGTCCGCTCCCGGCCCCGGCTTTTCTGTGCTGGGCAGCAGCCGGCGCCTGATGCAGTACGTTTCGCGCCACAACCCGGCAAAGGTGTTCTTCACCGATTTTTCCGCCTGCAATGCCTATGGCAACGGCGAGGTAGCGGCGCGGGGGCTGGCCTGCCCGGCGCTGTTTTTGCTCGGCCGGCGCGACCTGATGACGCCGCCGAAGGCCGGCATGGCGCTGGCGGCAATGGTGCCGAACGCGCAGGTACGGCAGATCGACGGCAGCGGCCACGCGCTGATGGCGGAGCAGCCGGACGCGGTGCTGGATGCACTGTTTGAATTCGCGCGCGCTTAGGGTAAATTTGGCCAGAATGGCGGCAGGCGGGCACCGAGGTTTTGACATACTCCTCAAGCCTGCCGCTTGTGTCGGGCGTCAATACTTATAAACTTGATCATACTCCCATGTTGATGGAGAGCACAAAGGAGACCGCCATGTCCACCGCCGCCGCCACCAAGTACCGCCGCTTCGCCGAGTTCTATCCGTTCTACCTGTCCGAGCATTCCAACCGCACCTGCCGCCGGCTGCACTTTGCCGGTTCGTCGCTGGCGCTGCTGTGCGTCGCCGCGGCAGTGGTCGAGCGCAATGCGTGGTGGCTGCTGGCCGGACTCGTGTGCGGCTACCTGTTCGCGTGGATCGGGCACTTCGGCTTCGAGAAGAACCGGCCGGCCTCGTTCAAGCAGCCGATTTACTCGTTCATGGGTGACTGGGTGATGTACTGGCAGCTGCTGACCGGGAAGATTCCGCTGTAGCGCCGCCCCGTTCGAACCAGTCGGCCAGCGACTGGTCCAGGCCGCGCTCGACCGCGCCTTCCGCCAGCCGTGCCAGCGCGCCGTCGGCGCCCGGCTCGAACACGAACATCCGGTAGACGTCGGCCAGCTTCAGCTGCGCCGGATTGGCCAGCAGCACCCAGCGCTCGCGCCCGGCCACGGTGCGCTTGCCCAGCCGCAGCCGCTGCCGCCAGCGCAGACGCGGCGGCACGTCGGGATTGACGCGGCCGACCCAGCCGGCATCCAGCATCCGCTGCAGCAGGGTTTCCGCCTCGTCGAAGCCAACCCGGGTGCGGGTGCGCAGCAGGCGCGCGCTGACCACTGCCGTCTCGTGCCGCGCGCGCGCCTCGTACAGCACCTTCAACAGCGCCATCGCGTCGAGGAAGGCGCCGCCGGGGCGCGCCACGTACCACCAGCGCTCGTAGCGCACCAGCGGCAGGGCCGCCGCCAGCAGCGCGCCGACCAGCGTGATCATCCAGAACAGGTAAATCCAGATCAGGAAGATCGGCACCGCCGCCACCGCGCCGTAGACGATGGTGTAGGTCGGAAAGGCGGTGATGTAGAGCGCGAACAGGCGCTTGGCCAGCTCCAGCGCCACCGCCGCCAGCAGGCCGCCGCAAAAGGCGTCGCGCCAGTCCACCATGCGGTTCGGCACCACCATGTACAGGAGCGTGTAGGCGCCGGTGGTCAGCAGCACCGACAGCAGCGTGTAGAACAGCGCGCCGACGAACGGCACGCTGCCGACCACGCCGGTGGCGGCGCCCGACAGGTAGGCGGTAACGGTGAACGACACCCCCAGCACCAGGGGCCCGAGCGTGATGATGGCCCAGTAGATCAGGATCCGCTGCACGAACGGGCGCTGGTTGCGTACCCGCCAGATCTGGTTGAACACGCGCTCGATGGTCGACATCATCGAGACCGCGGTGAAGATCAGCGCGATGCCGCCGATCGCCGACAGCTTGGCCGACTTGGCCGCGAACTGGTTCAGGTAGCCCATGATCGTGTTGGCCACGCCCTGCGGCATCAGGCTCTGGATCAGGTAGGCGTCGAGCGATTCGCGGAAGGTGGCGAACAGCGGAAACGCGGTGAAGATCGCGAACGCCACCGTCAGCACCGGCACCAGCGCGAACACCACGGTAAACGTCAGGCTGCCGGCCACCTGCGGCAGCTGCTCCTCGTCCAGCCGGCGCGCGGCGAAGCGCAGCAGGCCCAGCGCCTGGTTCATCGTAAAGCCGCGCAAGCGTGAAAAAAGCGATCGGAACATGGTGCGAGCGGGAGTTATCCGGAGCGGACCGGGCCGGGCCGCCGCGGTCGGCGCCCCTTTCGCCGCAGACGGCGGGCCCTATAATACCGGGCATGAACGGCGTCCACCTTACCATACTCATCCTGTATTACTCGCGGCACGGCGCCACCCGCAAGCTGGCCGAACTGATCGCCCAGGGCGTCGAAAGCGTGCCCGGCTGCGACGCCCGCCTGCGCACCGTGCCGCCGGTGTCGACCGTGGTCGAAGCCGGCGCGCCGGCGATTCCGGACGAAGGCGCGCCCTACGTCGAGCTGGACGACTTGGCGCAGTGCGCGGGGCTGGCGCTCGGCTCGCCGACCCGCTTCGGCAACATGGCGGCGCCGATGAAATATTTCTGGGACGGCACCAGCACCCAATGGCTTGCCGGCACCCTGGCCGGCAAGCCGGCCTGCGTATTCACCTCGACCGGCAGCCTGCACGGCGGCCAGGAAACGACGCTGCTGTCGATGATGCTGCCGCTGATGCACCACGGCATGCTGCTGCTCGGCCTGCCCTACACGCAGCCGGAGCTGATGACCACCGCCAGCGGCGGCGCGCCCTACGGCGCCAGCCACTGGTCGGGCCTGAACGGCACGCACCCGATTTCCGACGACAGCCGCACGCTGGCGATCGCGCTCGGCCGGCGCCTGGCGCAGACCGCGCGCCGGCTGGAGGCCGGCCGGTGAACCAGCCGCTGCAGCGCGGCCTGTACTACGGCAGCGCCGCCAGCCTGCTGGCGCTGATCGCCTTGTGCGTGGCCTGGGAACTGGTGCTGGCGCCGTTGCGTCCGGGCGGCTCGTGGATGGTGCTGAAGGTGGTGCCGCTGCTGCTGCCGCTGCGTGGCGTACTGAAGCGCAACCTGTACACGATGCAATGGTCGTCGATGCTGATCCTGCTGTACTTCGGCGAAGGCATTGTGCGCGCCACCAGCGATGCCAACCCGACCTCGGCCGCGCTCGGCTGGCTGGAAGCAGCGCTGGCCGGCCTCTATTTCTTCTGCACCATCCTGTACCTGCGGCCGCACAAGCGCGCCGCGCGCGAACTGGCACGTCAGGCTATCGACAAGGCTTCCCGATGAACGATTTTCTCGCCCAATGCCGGCAACTGATCGGCGCTCCCTATGTGCTGACCGAGGCCGCCGATACCGCCGCCTTCCTGACCGACTGGCGGCGCCGCTACACCGGCGCCGCGCTGGCGGTGGTCAAGCCCGGTAGCGCCGACGAAGTGGCCGCCATGGTACGTCTGTGCAACCAGTTCCGGGTGCCGATCGTACCGCAGGGCGGCAACACCGGGCTGGTGCTGGGCAGCGTGCCGGACGACAGCGGCCGGGCGATCGTGCTGTCGACCACGCGCCTGAACCGGGTGCGCGCGATCGATACCATCAACAACACGATCACGGTCGAGGCCGGCTGCATCCTGCAACAGGTGCAGGAAGCGGCGGCGGCCGCCGGCCGCCTGTTCCCGCTGTCGCTGGCGGCCGAAGGCAGCTGCACGCTGGGTGGCAACCTGTCGACCAATGCCGGCGGCACCGGCGTACTGCGCTACGGCAACACGCGCGAACTGTGCCTCGGGCTGGAAGTGGTGACACCGCAGGGCGAACTGTGGAGTGGCCTGCGTGGCCTGCGCAAGGACAATACCGGCTACGACTTGCGCGACCTGTTCATCGGCGCCGAAGGCACGCTCGGCATCATCACGGCCGCGGTGCTGAAGCTGTTCCCGCAGCCGAAGGCGCGCCTGACCGCGTTGGCGGCGATGAACAGCGCCGACGATGCACTGCAGCTGCTGACGATCGCGCAATCGCAATGCGGCGCGGCGCTGACCGGCTTCGAACTGATGTCGGAACTGTGCCTGCAGCTGGTGGCCAAGCACTATCCGCAACTGCGCCAGCCGTTCGGCCAGGCGCACCCGCAATACGTACTGCTGGAACTGTCCGACAGCGAGTCGGAGGAACACGCGAATGCGCTGCTGGAACAGGTGATCGGCGCGGCGCTGGAACAGGAAGTGATCGTCGATGCAGTCGTCGCGCAGACGCTGGCGCAATCTCAGGCGTTGTGGCAGTTGCGCGAACACATCCCGCTGGCGCAGGCGGACGAAGGCAAGAACATCAAGCACGACATCTCGGTGCCGATCTCGCGCATCGGGGAATTCGTGCGCGTCACCGATGAGCTGCTGCAACGCGACTTCCCGGCGGTGCGCATGGTCACCTTCGGCCATCTCGGCGACGGCAACCTTCACTACAACGTCTCGCCGCCGGAAGGCGCCGACGGCGACGCGCTGATCGCGCAGCAGCATGACATCAACCGCGTGGTGTACGACAGCGTCGACCGCTTCGGCGGCTCGATCTCGGCCGAGCATGGGGTCGGCGCGCTGAAGTACGACGAGATCCGGCGCTACAAGTCGGAGGTCGAAATCGGCCTGATGCAGGCGATCAAGCGCGCGCTCGATCCGCACGACCTGATGAATCCCGGCAAAATCGTTTAAGCCTGCGAGGAGTTTCCATGATCCGACCGCTGCTGTTGACGCTGCTGCTGGCCGCCTGCGCGCCGGCCTTCGCCATCTACAAGTGCGAGAGCGGCGGCAAGACCGTCTACGGCGATACGCCATGCCCCGGCGGCCGCACGCTCGACGCAGCGCCGGCGACGGACGCCGCTCCCGCCACGCGCGAGGCAGCCTGGCAAAAGGAGGAAGCCGCACGCCTCGAGCGCGCGCGCCACCAACGCGAAGCGCAGGAAGAACGCGCGCAGCAAAAACAGGCCCGCGCCGCTGCTGCCCAGCGGAAAAAATGCGCATCGCTGGCATTGCGCCGCCAATGGGCGGAGGAAGACGCGGCCAAGGCCAACCCCAAGGCTGCGCCAAAGGCGCAACAGACCGCGCGCCGGGCGGCCGAAAAGCACCAGCTGGAATGCGGGAAGTAAAGGGCGGCGGAGAATCCAGCCTGCCCGGCAGGAGTCGAACCTGCGACCTACGGCTTCCTTTTCTTCAATGCGTGCTTGCCAGTCTTGGCCAGCCTTCGATCCGGGGTGCACATTGGTCGCGTGCCCTGCAGCCGTTCCCGTTTAAGCCTACTCGTCATCGACAGCCTGCATCCACCGGCGCTCCTGCACCGTGCGCTCGCCG
>JBAUJK010000428.1:0-14567 GCA_049683695.1 Burkholderiaceae bacterium | reverse complement strand
GCCTGGCTGGCTTGCGGCCTGGCGGCCGGCTGGTTGGCGCACGGCGCGCTGCCGGCACCGTGGGGCAATGCCGAAGCCGGCGCGGCGGCGCGTTTTGCGCATGATGCCTTGCGGGCGCACGTCACCTACGCCGCCGAGCAGCGCCATCCGGTCGAGGTGCCGGCGCAGCAGGAAGCGCAACTGGTGGCGTGGCTGTCGAAGCGGCTGCAGATGCCGATCCGCGCGCCCGACCTGAACGCGCAGGGATTCGTGCTATTGGGCGGGCGCCTGCTGCCAGCCGACGGCATGCCGCTGGCGCAGCTGATGTACCAGGCGGCCGATGGCGAGCGGCTGACGCTGACTATCCGCAACGCCGGGCCGGAATCGAAAAACACCGGCTTCAAGATCATGGAGCAGAATGGCAATAGCGCGTTCTACTGGATCGACCGCGACTACGGCTACGCATTGTCGGGCAGCATCGGCCGCGCGCGCCTGCTGGAGATCGCCACCGCGGTGCAGCACCAGCTGCAGCCGTGAACGGCCGCGGCGGCCGAGGCCGCGCGACCGGACTTACGATATGGAGCAATCATGCTGATCAAACGCAATCCCAACGGCCTCGACCGGCCGTTCGCTTCCGAAATCACGCCGCGCGCAGTGTTCGAGTCGCGCCGCACGTTCATCCGCCAGCTTGCGCTCGGCTCGATCGCCGGCGGCGCGCTGCTGGACATGTCGCTGCGCCAGGCATTCGCGCAGCCGGCCGGCGCGCAAAAGCTGGCGGCCGCCGTCAACCCGGCCTACGTCGTGATGGACAAGCCGACCGCGTTCAAGGACGCCACCACCTACAACAATTTCTATGAATTCGGCAGCGACAAGTCGGATCCGGCGCAGTATGCCGGCAGCCTGAAGACGCACCCGTGGACGGTGGCGATCGAAGGCGAGGTGAAGAAGCCGATGACGCTTGATCTCGACAGCCTGCAGAAGCTGGCGCCGCTGGAAGAGCGCGTCTACCGGCTGCGCTGTGTCGAGGGCTGGTCGATGGTGATCCCGTGGATCGGCTATTCGCTGGCGCAGCTGATCAAAAAGGTCGAGCCGAACGGCAATGCCAAGTACGTCGAATTCGTCACGCTGGCCGACAAGAAGCAGATGCCTGGCCTGCGCACCCCGATCCTGGAATGGCCCTACGTCGAAGGCTTGCGGCTGGACGAGGCGAACCATCCGCTGACGCTCTTGGCGTTCGGCATGTACGGCCAGGTGCTGCCGAACCAGAACGGCGCGCCGCTGCGCATCGTGGTGCCGTGGAAATACGGCTTCAAGTCGGCCAAGTCGATCGTCGCGATCCGCTTCGTGCGCGAGCAGCCGCGCACCGCGTGGAACATCGCGGCGCCGCAGGAATACGGCTTCTACTCGAACGTCAATCCCGAGGTCGACCATCCGCGATGGTCGCAGGCGACCGAGCGCCGCATCGGCGAAGATGGCTTCTTCACCAAGAAGCGCAAGACGCTGATGTTCAACGGATATACCGAAGTGGCGTCGCTGTATTCCGGCATGGACTTGAAGAGGTTCTATTGAAGCCGGTCGAATTGCCCGAACGCGGCCTGCTGCCGGCGTTCTATCCGACGCCGCGCCAGCTTGGCTGGATCAAGGCGGTGTTGTTCGTACTGGCGCTGGGGCCGTTCGCGCGGCTGGCGCTGTTCACGTTCACCGACCGGCTGGGTGCCAATCCAATCGAATTCATCACCCGCAACACCGGCGACTGGACGCTGTATTTCCTGTGCCTGACGCTGGCGGTGACGCCGCTGCGGCGGCTGACGCAATGGCACTGGCTGATCCGGCTGCGCCGCATGCTCGGGCTGTTCGCGTTTTTCTACGCGGCGCTGCACTTCACCACCTTCATCTGGTTCGATCATTTCTTCGATCTGCAGGAAATGTGGAAGGACGTGGTCAAGCGCCCGTTCATCACGGTCGGCTTCACCTGCTTCGTGTTGCTGGTGCCGCTGGCCGCCACCAGCACCAACGGCATGGTGCGCCGGCTCGGCGGGCGCCGCTGGCAATGGCTGCACCGGCTGGTATATCTGATCGCGCCGCTGGCGATCCTGCATTTCTGGTGGATGAAGGCCGGCAAGAACGACTTCGCGCAGCCGATCCTGCTGGGGACGATCGTCGCGCTGCTGCTGCTGGTGCGGGTCTGGTGGTGGGCGCGCGGCCGGGCCAAGGTCCGCCCGCGGTGGCGTTGAGGGAATCGCAGGCAGTCCGGATACTCCCTTTGTCGGCGGTCTAAGCCGGGCGTACCGCCTGCGGAATCGAGTGATACTCCCCGATATTTTTATTTTGGCAGCACCGATTCGAGCGCGAACAATTCCGCCGCCGCCTCGCGCCGCCGCACCAAGTGCGCGCGGGCACCGTCGACCAGCACTTCGGCCGGCCGTCCGCGGGTGTTGTAGTTGGACGCCATCGTCATGCCATAGGCGCCGGCCGACATGATCGCCAGCAGGTCGCCGGCCTGCAGCGCCAGCTGCCGCTCGCGCGCCAGCCAGTCGCCCGACTCGCACACCGGCCCGACCACGTCGTAGACGCGCGCCCCATCCGTGGCCTCGGCGCGCGGCACCACCGGCTGCACGCAATGCCAGGCCTGGTACATGGCCGGGCGCATCAGGTCGTTCATCGCCGCGTCGACGATGGCGAAATTCTTGTCGGCGCCGTGCTTCAGGTACTGCACCTCGGTCAGCAACAGGCCGGCGTTGCCGACGATCGAGCGACCCGGCTCGAACAGCACCTTGATCGGCCGGCCAGCGTATTTTTCAGCGCGCCAGCCGTCGACGCGCGCGAACAGCCGCGCCAGGTAATCGCCGACCGCCACCGGCCGCTCATCGTCGTAAGTGATGCCGATACCGCCGCCGATGTCCAGGTGCGCGATCGGAATGCCTTCCGCTTCCAGCCGGTCGATCAGTTCGATCACCTTGTCCAGCGCCGCCAATAGCGGCGCATCGTCCAGCAGCTGCGAGCCGATATGGCAATCGATGCCGGTCACGTCGATGTGCGGCAGCGTTGCCGCGGTGCGGTAGCAGGCCAGCGCCTCGTCGTAGGCGACGCCGAACTTGTTTTCCTTCAGGCCGGTCGAGATGTACGGATGGGTCTGGGCATCGACGTCCGGGTTGACGCGCAGCGACACCGGCGCGCGCCGGCCCATTGCACCGGCGACTTCGTTCAGCCGGTGCAGCTCGGCGATCGACTCGACGTTGAAGCAGGCGATGCCGTGCGTCAGCGCCAGCCGCATCTCGTCGCGGCCCTTGCCGACGCCGGAAAAGATCACCTTGGCCGGATCGCCGCCGGCCGCGATCACGCGCAGCAGCTCGCCGCCGGACACGATGTCGAAGCCGGAGCCGGCGCGCGCCAGCACGTCCAGTACCGCCAGGTTGGAGTTCGATTTCACCGAATAGCAGACCAGCGCGGTGTCGTCGCCGCGGCCGTGGCGGCGGCAGGCGTCGGCGTAGGCGCGATAGTTTTCCAGCAGCGCCGCCTTCGAATAGACGTACAGCGGGGTACCGAACTGCGCGGCCAGCGCCGCCAACGGCAGTTCTTCGGCGTGCAGCACGCCATCTTGGTAAGCAAAGTGCGACATGGGAAAGGCAGGCTCAGGGTTGAGGGGAAGCGGGGCGGGGGGCATCCGGCTGCACCGGCGGCGGCTTGGCGGCCGGCGTCTGCAGCGGCGGTGCCGGGCGCACCGGCATGTACAGCGGTCCCTTCTGGCCGCAGGCCGCCAGCAGGCCGGCCGCGCCGATCGCGGCGGCGACACGCAGCGCAGTCAGGATGCGGGGCGCCGGATCAGGAAAAGACTTCACGTTTAGAATCGCGGTTGAGAAAACTGAGCGGAGTGTAGCATGACGGAATCCGAATTCCTGGCCCGTGCCGAGGCCACGCTGGATGCGCTGGAAAGCGCTCTGGAACAGGCCGCCGACGCCGGCGGCCTGGACCTCGAATGCAGCCGCAGCGGCAACGTGCTGGAAATCGAGCTGGTTGAGCACGGCGGCAAGATCATCATCAACAGCCAGGCGCCGATGCAGGAAATCTGGATGGCCGCCAGGAGCGGCGGCTTTCACTACAAGTACGACGGCGCGCGCTGGATCGACACCCGCAACGGCACCGAACTGCATGCCGCGCTGGCCGAGGCGATCGCCGCCCAGTCCGGCGTGGCGCTGACGCTGGCGCCGCCGCCGTAGCAGGCCCGGGCCCGGCGTCAGAACAGTTCGTTCTTCACTTCCTCGCGCGCCTTCTGCTCTTCCGGCGTCAGGTCGCTGCCGAAGTCGTTCAGGCCGACCGTGGTGACGCCGCTGCCGGGCGGATATTCGGCGTAATAGTATTCGCTGTTGGCCTGCAGCAAGCCGTCCGGTACCGTGCGGTCGACGTTCGGCACGTTCTTCAACGCCGTCTGCATGTAGCTGATCCAGATCGGCAGCGCCAGCCCGCCGCCGGTTTCGCGGTTGCCGAGATTCTTCGGCTGGTCGAAGCCCATCCAGGCGACGCCGACCAGGTGCGGCTGGTAGCCGGCGAACCAGGCGTCGAACGAATCGTTGGTGGTGCCGGTCTTGCCGGCCAGGTCGGTGCGCTTCAGCGACATCGCTTTGGAGCCGGTGCCGCGCCGCACCACGTCGCGCAGCATGCTGTCCATCAGGAAGGCGTTGCGCGGGTCGATCACGCGGTTGGCTTCGTCGCCGGCCTTGTCCGGCTGGACTTCCGACAATAGGTTGCCGTTGGCGTCGGTGATCCGCGAAATCAGGTAGGGATTGATCTTGTAGCCGCCGTTGGCGAACACCGAATAGCCCGCGGCCATCTGCAGGGGCGTGACGGCGCCGGCGCCCAGCGCCAGTGTCAGGTAGGGCGGGTTCTTGTCGGCATCGAAGCCGAAGCGGGTGATGTATTCCTGGCCGTAGCGGGCGCCGATTTTTTCGAGGATCCGGATCGACACCATGTTCTTCGATTTCATCAGGCCGGTGCGCATCGACATCGGGCCGTCGTACTTGGCGTCGTAGTTCTTCGGCTCCCACGCCTGGCCGCCGGTCTGGCCGGCGGAAAAGACGATCGGCGCATCGTTGATCACGGTGGCCGGCGACAGCCCCTTTTCCAGCGAGGCCGAATAGATGAACGGCTTGAACGACGAACCCGGCTGGCGCCAGGCCTGGCTGACGTGATTGAACTTGTTGCGGTTGAAGTCGAAGCCGCCGATCAGCGCGCGGATCGCGCCGTCGTCCGGGCTCAGCGCGACGAAGGCTGACTGCACTTCCGGCATCTGCGTCACGCTCCAGCGGCCGCCTTCCTGGGTCACGCGGATGATCGCGCCGCGCTTGACCGCGCGGTTCGGCGGCGCCTTCGCGCTCAGCAGGTTGGCGGCGAAGGACAGGCCGCTGCCGGTGATCTCGATTTCCTCACCGGACGACAGCGTGGCGCGAATCAGCTTCGGCGTTGCCTCCAGCACCACGGCGGCGACGATGTCGTCGCTGTCGGGATGGTCGGCCAGTTCAACTTCGATCGCGTTTTCCGCCGCTTCCTTGTTGGCCGGCAGCTCCATGTAGCCTTCCGGCCCGCGGTAGCCGTGGCGCTTTTCGTAATCCATCACGCCGCGCCGTACCGCCAGGTAGGCGGCATCCTGGTCGGCCTTGGTGATCGTGGTGAATACGTTCAGCCCGCGCGTGTAGGTCTCGTCCTTGAACTGGTCGTAGACCAGCTTGCGTGCCATTTCGGCGACGTATTCGGCGTGCACGCCGAATTCGGAACTGTCGGTCTTCACGCTCAGTTCCTCGTTCTTCGCCTCTTCATATTGCGCGTCGGTGATGTAGCCGAGGGCGTGCATGCGCTGCAGGATGTATTGCTGGCGTGCGCGCGCGCGCTTCGGATTGGCCACCGGGTTGTAGGCCGATGGCGCCTTCGGCAGCCCGGCCAGCATCGCCGCCTCGGCGATCGTGATGTCCTGCAGCTTCTTGCCGTAGTAGATCTGCGCCGCCGACGCGAAGCCGTAGGCGCGCTGGCCGAGGTAGATCTGATTCATGTAGACCTCGAGGATCTGGTCCTTGGTCAGGGTCTGCTCGATCTTCCAGGCCAGCAGCGCTTCATAGATCTTGCGCTTCAGCGTCTGTTCGCTGGACAGGAAGAAGTTGCGCGCCACCTGCTGCGTGATGGTGGAAGCGCCCTGGCGCGCGCCGCCGGACAGATTGTGCAGCGCTGCGCGCACGATGCCGATGTAGTCGACGCCGCCATGTTCGTAGAAGCGGTCGTCCTCGATCGCCAGCACCGCCTTCTTCATGATGTCCGGCACGTCCTTGATGCGCACCATGCTGCGCCGCTCCTCGCCGAAT
The DNA here is from genome assembly GCA_049683695.1 of Burkholderiaceae bacterium. Taxonomy (GTDB): domain Bacteria; phylum Pseudomonadota; class Gammaproteobacteria; order Burkholderiales; family Burkholderiaceae_D; genus DATJCV01. Next base: position 8,241 of record JBAUJK010000428.1, on the reverse strand, counting down.
TCGCCGATCAGCACGTTGTCGGCGGAAAAGATCCGCAGCGGAATCTTCGGCCGATAATCGGTCAGCGTATCGATCGCCGGCAGGTTCGGATACGCCATCGCCAGCATGAAACCGACCAGGAGCGCCCCGCATACCGCCAGTCCGAACAGCGTGCCAATGATGCCGAAGCCGATGCGCAATGCCAGACGCGTCGCCGGCGCGGGTTTGCTGCGGGACGGATTTTTAGCGGATTCTTGAGAAGCCATGCGCAAGGGGGAGAGAGGAATTGAGGGTGGAACGCATTATAGCGGCTCGAAACTGCGCCAAATTTGCCCGGGCAAAGCGCCGCCGGGCACAAGCGCGCCGACCCCGAGTGGGGTTTTGGCAACGGATTGGTAAATTACTTGCCGGAAATTTCTTTACAGTTTCGAACGCTTGTTGCTAGGATTTAATGTAACGTTTGACGAGTGCGGCCTAAATATTGGTTTTAAAAGCCTTTTTTGTCATTTTCGACAACTCGGCGCCGGACGACGGTTGGACCGCGGGTTTGAATATGCGTTCCTGATGAGAAATATCTTCTTCGGAGACACCCCTTGGCCCTTGATCTTGGATCGTTGGTCGGCAAAAGAAATCCGCCATTGGTGGGTCTGGACATCAGCACTTCCGGCGTCAAGCTGGTCGAGTTGACGGAAGCCGGCAAGAACGAATTGCGGCTGGAACGCTTCGCTTCCGAGCCGCTGCCGCGCGGCGCAGTGGTCGACGGCAATATCGAAAACATCGAGCAGGTGGCGGAAGCGGTGCGCCGCGTCTGGAAAAAAAGCGGTTCCAGCGCCAAGCTGGTGGCGCTCGGCATGCCGCCGGCGGCGGTCATCACCAAGAAGATCATCCTGCCTGGCGGCCTGTCCGAGGACGAGCTCGAAGTGCAGGTCGAAAGCGAGGCCAGCCAGTACATTCCGTTCGCGCTGGATGAGGTGAGCCTGGATTTTGACGTCATCGGACCGGCCCAGAACGCGCCCGAGGACGTCGAGGTGCTGCTGGCCGCCACCCGCAAGGAAAAGGTGGAAGACCGGGTCGCGGTGGCCGAAGCCGCCGGCCTGAAGCCGGTCGTGATGGACATCGAGTCGTACGCGGCGCGCGCCGCGATCGAGCGCCTGACGGCGCAGCTGCCGAACGGTGGCCAGGGCCAGATCATCGGCCTGTTCCAGATCGGCACCCAGGTCACCCATATCTCGGTGCTGCTGGACGGGCAGTCGATCTACGAGCGCGAGCAACCGTTCGGCGGCCACCAGCTGACCCAGGACATCGTCCGCGCCTACCGCCTGTCGTATGAGGAAGCCGACGCCAAGAAGCGCAGCGGCGATTTACCGGACGGCTACCGGCAGGAACTGCTGGCGCCGTTCCTGGACAGCGCCGCGCTGGAAGTCACGCGCGCGATCCAGTTCTTCTTCACTTCCACGCCGTACACCAAGATCGACCAGATCTTCCTCGCCGGCGGCTGCGCCATCATTCCCGGCCTGGTCGAGATCATCGCCGAGCGCAGCAAAATTTCGACGTCGGTGGTCAGCCCGTTCAAGGGCATGCAGTTGGCTTCCGGCGTGCGCGAGAAGCAGTTGCGCAGCGAGGCGCCGGCCTACCTGGTCGCTTGCGGCCTGGCGATGCGGAGGTTCGACCGATGATCAAGATCAACCTGCTGCCGCATCGCGAGGAAAAGCGCCGGCAGCGCAGGCAGGCGTTCTTTTCGATGCTGCTGCTGTCGGCCGTGCTCGGCAGCCTGGTGGTGCTGCTGGTCGCCGGCTTCATCGGCAACCGCATTTCGTCCCAGGACGAACGCAACAATTTCATCAAGGCGGAAAACGCCAAGCTGGACGAGCAGATCAAGGAAATCGCCACCTTGAAGCAGGAAATCGAGGCACTGAAGGCGCGCCAGCAGGCGGTCGAAGACTTGCAGGCCGACCGCAACCAGCCGGTCTACCTGATGGACGAGCTGGTCAAGCAGGTGCCGGAAGGCGTCTATCTGCGCTCGTTCAAGCAGAACGGCCAGCGCATCCACATCGTCGGTACCGCACAGTCGAACGAGCGCGTTTCCGAACTGCTGCGCAATTTCAGTAACAACTCGCCGTGGCTGGAGCGGCCGGATTTGATCGAGATCCGTTCCGATGCGCTCGGCCAGGGCAAGAGCGCGCGCAAGGTCTACACCTTCACCGTCACGGTCGGCATCAAGCGTCCGCGCGATCAGGATGCGGCAGGCGAAGCCGCCGCCCCTGCCGCCGCACCGGCCAAGAAGAAATCCTGATATGAGAGACGCGTCATGGCAGATCTGAAAAATCTGGGCAGCTCGATCGCGGCCCAGTTTCGCGGCCTGGAGGGGCGCCATCCGGGCCAGTGGCCGGTGGTGCCGCGCCTGTTGTGCGGCGCTGGCGTGTTTGCCGCGGTGCTGTTCCTGGGTTGGTTCTTTTACTGGAGCGATCAGCTCGAGACCCTCGATTTCGGCGCCCAGGAAGAGGTCAAGCTGAAGGACGCCTACAAGGCCAAGGTACAACAGGCGGTCAACCTGGACGGTCTGCGCAAGCAAAAGATCCTGGTCGGCGAATATGTCGCGACGCTGGAAAAGCAACTGCCTAACAAGGCCGAGATGGATGCCCTGCTGTCCGACATCAATCAGGCCGGCCTCGGGCGTGGGCTGCAGTTCGAGCTGTTCAAGCCGGGCCAGGTGGTGGTGAAGAATTATTACGCCGAGCTGCCGATCAATATCCGGGTCAGCGGCAGCTACCACGACATCGGCGCCTTCACCAGCGATATCGCCAACCTGCCGCGCATCGTTACCCTGAACGAGATGAGCCTGGCGTCCGGCAAGGAAGGCACGCTTTCGCTGGAGGCGATCGCCAAGACCTTCCGCTATCTCGACCTGGAAGAAGTGGCGGCGCAGCGCAAGGCGGCCGAGCAGTCGAAGAAACGGGGAGGCAAGAAATGAACCGCTTTCGCGTGACACTGCTACCGGCTGGTCTGCTGCTGTTGACGCTGGCCGGCTGCGGCGATGATGGCGTGCCCGAGGTCCGGCAATGGATGGCCGAAGTGCGCCAGCAAACCCGGGTCGTCACCCCGAAGCTGGCGGCGCCGAAAAAGTTCACGCCCTTTACCTATGACGCTGCCGGCCAGATCGATCCGTACAGCCAGCAGAAAATGGCAGCCGCCTTCGCCAAGCTGGAACCCGCGGCCGGCAACGGCCTGAAGCCGAATTTCGAGCGCCGCCGCGAGCCGCTCGAAAGCTACCCGCTCGATGCGCTGCGCATGGTCGGCTCGCTGGAGCGCGGCGGCCAGCATTACGCGCTGCTGCAGGTGGACAAGAGCGTGCTGCGGGCGCGGGTCGGTAATTACATCGGACAGAATTTCGGCGTGATCACACGCATCACCGATTCTGCAATCGAGCTCAAGGAATCAGTTCAGGACGCATCCGGCGAATGGATAGAACGCCCCGCCAAGTTAGAGTTGCAGGAGACCACCAAATGATGGCAATCAAGTATCCGAACCAATCCATCGGAGCGGGCGTGCGCAGGCTTGTGCGGCAAATCCTGCTGTTCGGCGCCGCCGGCGTCTGTAGCCTGGCGCTGGCGCAGGAAAACGTGATCGAATCGGTCACCGCCAACCAGCAGGGCGCCAACATCGTCGTGCGCGTGGCGATGAAAAACCCGGTGGCCAAGGCGCCGCTGGGCTTCGCCATCACCAATCCGGCCCGCATCGCGCTGGACTTCGCCGACACCGGCAACGCCACCGGCAAGTCGGTGCAGGATATCGGGCTGGGCGACGTGCGCAACGTCAACGTAGTCCAGGCCGGCAGCCGCTCGCGACTGGTGTTCAACCTGAACCGGCCGCTCAACTATGCCACTGCCGTCGATGGCAATGCGGTGATCGTTACCATCGACAGCTCCGGCGCGGTCGCGCGCGCGGTCGATGCTGCCGGCCTGCCGGTGGCGGCCACGGCGCCGGCGACTGCCACCTCGGCCACCATCCGCGACATCGATTTCCGCCGTGGCAGTGCCGGCGAGGGGCGGGTGGTGATCGACCTGCCGGACAACCAGGTCGGCGTCGACGTGCGCCAGCAGGGCCAGAGCATCGTGGTCGATCTGCTGAAGGCGAAGCTGCCGGACGTCTTGCGGCGGCGCATGGACGTCGGCGATTTCGGCACCCCGGTGCGCACCGTCACCGCCACCCAGCAGGGCGACAACGTGCGCATGGTGATCGAGCCGAAGGGGCTATGGGAACACAGCGCCTACCAGAGCGACGCCCAGCTGGTGGTCGAAGTCAAGCCGATCACCGAAGACCCGAACAAGCTGACCCAGGGCACGCAAGGCTATCGCGGCGAAAAGCTGTCGCTGAATTTCCAGAACGTCGAGGTGCGGGCGGTGCTGCAGGTGATCGCCGATTTCACCGGACTGAACATCATCACCAGCGACACCGTCAATGGCAACCTGACGCTGCGCCTGAAGGACGTGCCGTGGGACCAGGCACTGGACATCGTGCTGCAGGCCAAGGGCCTAGACATGCGCAAGAACGGCACCGTGCTGTGGATCGCGCCGAAGGATGAGCTGCTGACCAAGGAAAAGCTGGAGCTGGAACAGAAGATGCAGATCGCCGAACTGGAACCGCTGAAGACCGAAATCTTCCAGCTGAACTACCAGAAGGCGGAATCGTTCAAGCTGGTGTTCGGTCTGGACGGTTCGGGCGATTCCAAAAACCGCATCCTGTCCAAGCGCGGTAGCGCGGTGATCGATCCGCGTACCAACCAGCTGTTCGTCACCGACATCCCGTCCAAGCTGGAAGACATCCGCAAGCTGGTGCAAAAGACCGACGTCGCCTCGCGCCAGGTGCTGATCGAGGCGCGCATCGTCGAGGCGGACGACAAGTTCAGCCGCAACCTCGGCGCCAAGCTTGGCTTCGCCGACTTGCGCACCCTACGTGGCGGTACCAGCGGCTATGAAATCAACGGCAATAACCGGATCGCGCTGACCGGCAACTATCTCGGTGTCGGCGAGCAGACCGGGCAGGCCCGCGTGACCGAAGAGAGCTACATCCCGAACACGCAGTTCGTCAACCTGCCGGCTGCCGGCATCGGCGGTCTGAATCCGGGCAGCCTGGCGATCAGCTTGTTCTCGGCCGCCGCCAACCGCTTCCTGAACCTGGAGTTGAGTGCGCTGGAAGCCGACGGCAAGGGCAAGATCATTTCCAGCCCGCGCGTGGTGACTGCCGACCAGTTGAAGGCGCTGATCGAGCAGGGCACCGAACTGCCATATCAGCAGGCCACCAGCAGCGGCGCCACGTCGGTTGCGTTCCGCAAGGCCAACCTGCGGCTGGAAGTAACGCCGCAGATCACGCCGGACGGCAACGTGATCCTGGACGTGGATGTCAACAAGGACAGCGTCGGCGAAGAAACCCGGGCCGGCTTCGCCATCAATACCAAGCACGTGAAAACCCAGGTGCTGGTGGAGAACGGCGGCACCGTGGTGCTGGGCGGCATCTTCCAACAGACCGAGCGCGATTCGGTGACCAAGGTGCCGTTCTTCGGCGATATTCCTCTGTTCGGCAACCTGTTCAAGACCACCGGCCGCACCAATGACAAGACCGAACTTCTTGTCTTCATCACGCCGAAGATCGTGGCCGACCGGGTATCGGCGCGTACCAATTAACAACAACTAGAAAGGTCTTTTCGCATGTTCATTTCTTCGATCAAGTTTGCGGCGGGGACGCTGGCGAAGTTCGGTGCGGCCACCATGTTTTTGGGCGTGCTGACGGCCTGCGGCGGTGGCGGTGGCGACCCCGGGACCGGCCCGCTGTCGAACTATTCCGTGAACCTGTCAATGGACAAGACTTCGGTCATCTACGGCGGTACGAACGTTTTGATGGCAGTCAAGCTGAGCGGCAACTGCGGTTCCGGCAGCAGCGCCTGCGACAGCGTGAGCGGGAAAGTGGTTGCCCTCTCCACCAGCAAGGCGGGGGCGCTGAGCTTCACGCCGGCGACGGTCATTACCGATAGCACCGGCGCGGCGCTGGTGACGGTCACCGCCGCATCGCCCGACGTTTCCGGCATCGTCGACATTCGCGCCTCGGTCAATCTGACCGGCTACGAGTACAGCCGCAGCATCAGTGTCGGCGTCAACAATCTGGTAGACCGGACCATCACGACCGCGGACGACCGGATCAGTACCATTCTGGGCAAGCTCGCCAGCTGTACCGATCTGCGCACCTATATCGTCAACGTCAAGAACCGAAGCGGCGTGCTGCAAGGCAATTCGGTGGTCACCGTTGCGCAAGACGACTTTAGCGACGTCGGCTTGAAGGATTTGGGCTTGATCAAGGATCTGGGGCGGGTCTGGATGCTGCAGGTGCGGCCCAACATGGCCTTGTGCGACGCTTCCGGTGCGGTACGGGCGCCGCGCGAGGTCTGGTTCGATGTGGCGCCGGGAGACGGCTCGGCTTCCTACTTCGTTGGCTACAATTTCGAGTACACCACAAGGTAGTCGTCACGCTCCGCAAAAAGCCGGGGATTCCCCGGCTTTTTTCATGCACAATCGCGACATGGCTTCCAAAAACATTTTCCTTGTCGGCCTGATGGGCGCCGGCAAAACCACCGTCGGCCGCGCGCTGGCGAAAAAGCTCAATCGCCGTTTCGTCGATTCCGATCATGAAATCGAGGCGCGCACTGGCGCGTCGATCCCCTGGATTTTCGAGATCGAGGGCGAGGAAAGCTTCCGCCAGCGCGAGGCGGAAGTGATCCGCGACTTGTCCGCCGAAGAAGGCATCGTGCTGGCCACCGGCGGCGGCGCCGTGCTGCGTCCGGAAAACCGCGCCTGCCTGAAAGAGCGCGGCACCGTGATCTATCTGCGCGCCAGCGTCAACAGCATCCTGCAGCGCACCAGCCGCGACCGCAACCGGCCGCTGCTGCAGACCGCCGATCCGCGCGCGCGCATCGAGGAACTGGCGCGCGAGCGCGAACCCTACTATCAGGAAGTGGCCGATCTGGTGATCGAGACCGGCCGGCCGAACCTGCAATTCCTGGTGCAGTCGATCATCGGCCAGCTTGGTCTGGAGGCCGCCGCGACCGCCGACGGCCAGCCGGAGCCGGGAGTGAAAGACAAGACGACCGCCGAATCCCGCCCGCAATCGGCGGCACCGCAGGAACTGGAAGTCGATCTCGGCGCGCGCAGCTATCCGATCGTGATCGGCCAGCATCTGCTGGCCGACGGCACGCGGCTGGCGGCCCAGGTCGCCGGTTCGCGCGCAGCGGTAGTCACCAACACCACCGTTGCGCCGCTGTACCTGGACAAGGTGACTCAGGCGCTGACGGCGGCCGGCAAGCAGGTGACGCCGATCGTGCTGGCCGACGGCGAGGAAGAAAAGAACTGGGCCAGCCTGATGCGGATTTTCGACGCATTGCTGACCGAGCGCTGCGACCGCAAGACCACGCTGATCGCGCTTGGCGGCGGCGTGATCGGCGACCTGACCGGTTTCGCCGCCGCGTCCTACATGCGTGGCGTGCCGTTCGTGCAGATCCCGACCACGCTGCTGGCACAGGTCGACTCCTCGGTCGGCGGCAAGACCGGCATCAATCATCCGCTCGGCAAAAACATGATCGGCGCGTTCTACCAGCCGCGCGCGGTGCTGGCCGATACTTCCACGCTGGATACGCTGCCGGCACGCGAGCTGTCGGCCGGCCTAGCCGAGGTGATCAAGCATGGCGCGATCGCCGACGCCGCGTTCTTCGACTGGATCGAAGCGCACATCGGCAGGCTGATGGCGCGCGACGCCGAAGCGCTCGCCTATGCGATCCGGCGCTCCTGCGAAATCAAGGCCGAGGTGGTGCGCCAGGACGAGCGCGAAGGCGGCCTGCGCGCGATCCTGAACTTCGGCCATACCTTCGGCCATGCGATCGAATCCGGGCTCGGCTATGGCCAGTGGCTGCACGGCGAAGCGGTCGGCTGCGGCATGGTGATGGCGGCCGATTTGTCGCGCCGGCTCGGCTACATCGACGCCGGCGCGCAGCAACGGATCACGGCGCTGGTGCGCGCCGCCGGCCTGCCGGTGGCGGCGCCTGACCTGGGTGTCGAGCGCTGGCTGCAGCTGATGCAGGTCGACAAGAAGAACGAGGGCGGCGAAATCCGCTTCATCCTGCTGAAGCCGCTGGGCGCACCGCGGATCGAAAGCGTGCCGCGCGACGCCTTGCTGGCGACGCTGGCAGCCTGCGTCGGCTGACGATGGACGCGCCGGCGC
>JBAUJK010000427.1:0-7321 GCA_049683695.1 Burkholderiaceae bacterium | reverse complement strand
GCCTACGTCAAGCACCCGACCGCCCGCTTCATGCTGAGCCACCCGGCGCACCTGCTGGCGCAGGGTTTCGGTAGCGGCCTGTCGCCGCTGATGCCGGGCACCATGGGCACGCTGTTCGCGTGGCTGTCGTACAACGTGCTGTCGGTGCGCTGGCCGGCCACCTTCGATGCGATCAACTGGCTGCTGATCGTCGCGGTCGGCTTCGTGGTCGGCATCTGGGCCTGCGACAGGACCGGGCGCGACCTCGGCATAGCCGACCACGGCAGCATGGTGTGGGACGAGATCGTCGCCTTCTGGCTGGTGCTGGTGCTGATCAATCCAGCCTCGTTCACCACCCAGCTGTGGGCCTTCCTGTGGTTCCGCTTCTTCGACATGGTCAAGCCGCCGCCGATCCGCCACTTCGACCGCCGCTTCAAGAACGGCTTCGGCGTCATGTGGGATGACATCGTGGCCGCCTTTTTCACGCTGCTGCTGTTCGCGCTGTGGCGCAGCGTGTAGGCAAGCAAAGCGGCTCTACAGCGACGTCGCCGAGCGCGCCGCCTGGTCGTACAGGCCCGACAGCCGGCGCAGGAAGCGCGCCAGTTCGGACAGTTCGAAGCTCTCGGTGCCGTCGCCGCCCAGCGCCGACACCAGCACCTGCTCGCGGATTTCGTAGTAGCGGTGGCACACCGCCTGGCCTTCCTCGTTGGTCGAGTACAGCACTTCCTTGCCGCGCTTTTCGGTTTTCACCAGCCCGAGCGACTGCAGCTTCTTCAGCGAATAGTTGACCACGTGCGTGTCCTCGATATTGAGGATGAAGGCGATGTCGGCCAGCTTCTTCTCGCGCGCGCGGTGGTTGATGTGATGCAGCACCAGCACGTCGATAATCGACATGTCCTTCATGCCGGCGGCCGACATGCAGCGCACCGCCCAGCGGTTGAAGGCGTTGCTGCAGATGATCAGGCCGAACTCGAATTCGCTCAGCTCGGCGCTGCGTCCGGACGCCAGGTGCGAGGACGAGACGATCGGCAGCTTGGGCGCGATGGGGGCGCCGCCGGCGGGTTCGGACGCGGAAGGTTTTTTTTCTTTGGGCATTGCAGGCTCCGGGAAAAGCGGTCGCCGCGGCGGGCCCGCGGGGCGGGAAGCGGCACCCGCATCTTACCCGCTGCGCCGCCGGCGCCGCTGGCGCGGCGCCGGAGACGACACATACTCCCTTTGATACCGCCATATCCCGCAGGTATTATCTGCGGGTTTGGCATATACTCCTGTGATACAGGTGCTAGCGCATTTGCTGCGGCAGCGCCATCACGACCTGCGGGAAGAAGTACACCAGCAGCACCGCCACCATCATCAGCACGAACAGCGGCAAGGCGGTGCGCGCGATGTAGGTGATTTCGCGCTTGGTCAATCCCTGCAGCACGAACAGGTTGAAGCCGACCGGCGGCGTGATCTGCGCCATCTCGACCACCAGCACGATGAAGATGCCGAACCAGATCAGGTCGATACCGGCGCGCTCGATGGTCGGCAGCAGCACCGAGATCGTCAGCACCACCATCGAAATGCCGTCCAGGAAGCAGCCCAGCACGATGAACAGCGCCATCAGGCACAGGATCAGCATCAGCGGCGACAGGTTCAGCGTACCGATGAACTCGGCCAGCTGGCGCGGCAGGCCGATGAAGCCCATCGCCAGCGTCAGGAACGCGGCACCGCCCAGGATCAACCCGATCATGCAGTAGATGCGGGTCGCGCCGAGCAGCCCGTCGACGAAGCTGCGCCAGTCGAGCGAGCCCTCGAAGCGCGCCAGCAGCAGCGCACCGGCGACGCCGAACGCGGCCGCCTCGGTGGCGGTGGCCACGCCCGAATAGATCGAGCCGAGCACCAGCGCAATCAGGCTGACCACCGGGATCAGGTGGCGCGACGCGTGCAGCTTCTGGCGCAGCGTGGTTGATCCCTCGGAAGCGGGAATCTCGCCCGGATGCAGCAGCGACCAGACCACCACGTAGCCCATGAACAGCACCGCCAGCAGCAGGCCCGGCAGCACGCCGGCGATGAACAGCTTGGCGATCGAGACGTTGGCGGCGACGCCATAGACGATCATGATGATCGACGGCGGAATCAACAGGCCGAGCGTGCCGGCGCCGGCCAGGGTACCGAGCGTGATGCCGTCCGGGTAGCCGCGTTTCTTCAGTTCCGGCAGCGCGATCTTGCCGATCGTCGCGCAGGTGGCGGCGGAGGAGCCGGATACCGCGGCGAAGATCGCGCAGCCGATGATGTTGACGTGCAACAGGCGCCCCGGCAGCCGGTCCAGCCACGGTGCCAGGCCCTTGAACATGTCTTCCGACAGCTTGCTGCGGAACAGGATTTCGCCCATCCACAGGAACAGCGGCAGCGCGGTCAGGGTCCAGCTGGAGGTCGAGCCCCAGATCGTCAGCGCCATGCTGTCGCCGGCCGGCTTGACGGTCAACAGTTCCATCGCGAATACCGCCACGCCCAGCAGCGACAGGCCGATCCACAGGCCGGAGCCGAGCGCCGCCAGCAGCACGCCGATCAGCAAAATGGTTACGAGCAGATCCATGTCATCCCCCGATCATTCGCTGCGGGCCATTTCGGCCGCCGCCGGCACCGTGCGCTCGACCCCGGCCAGCTTGTCGACCAAGTCTTCGGCGAAGGCCAGCGCCAGCGCGATGCCGCCGAGCGCCATCGCCAGCTGCGGTATCCACAGCGGGCTGGCGTCGCTGGCCGGCGACACGTCGTGCGTGATGTACGACACCCACACCAAGCGCACCGAAAACCAGGCGAAGTAGGCCGACAGGCCGGTGGCCGCCAGCAGGCACCAGTACTCGAGGATCTTGCGCGGGGTGCCGCTCAGGCGGCCGAGGATCAGCGTGACGCGGATATGGTCGCCGTTGCGCAGCGTCGCCGGCAGCGCCAGGAACAGGGCCGCCGCGATCGCATACCCGGCATAGGCGTCCAGCCCGGGAATGTCGAAACCGAATTGCCGCCCCGCCACCCCCAGCATGATGGCGAGCAGCGTCACCACCATGCTGGCGGCGGCCAGATACAGCAGCCAGCGATAGAAACCGTCGAGTAAAGCCTTCATGTGCGTCTCCTGGAAAGGGAGCGCGGTCACCGCCGCGCTCCTCTGTTTGCCGGCTCTCGGCTATTTCTTGTAGGCGTCGATGATGCGCTTGCCCTCGTCGCCGGCGGACTTCAGCCATTCGGCGGTCATCGTGTCGCCAACCGCCTTCAGCTCGGCCTGGAACTGCGGCGACGGGCTGGACACCTTCATGCCGTTGGCCGCCAGCTGCTTCGCGTATTCCTGGTCCTTTTCCTCGCTCGTCTTCCAGGCGCGCGCCTCGGCTGCCTGCGCCGCCTTCAGCACCGCTTCCTGGGTCGCCTTGTCGAGGCCGTCGAACGCCTTCTGGCTGACGATCACCGCGTTCTTCGGCACCCAGGCGTTGACGTCGTAGAAGTAGCTGGTCTGTTCATACAGCTTGTTCTCGATGCCGCTGGCGGTCGAGGTCAGGAAGTTGTCGACCGCGCCGGTGGCCAGCGCCTGCCCCAGCTCGGCCAGCTGGATCGTCGCCGGCTGTGCCTTCACCAGTTGCGCGATGCGGCTGGTGGCCGGGTTGTAGGCGCGCATCTTGGTGCCGCGCAGATCGGCCACTGATGCCACCGGCTTGGTCGAGAACAGCCCCTGCGGCGGCCACGGCGACAGGTACAGCAGCTTGATGCCCTGTGCCGCCAGGAGCTTCTCGGTGGCCGGGCGCGAGGCGGCGGCCAGTTTCTTGGCGTCGGCGTAGCTGGTGGCCAAGAACGGCACCGAATCGACACCGAACACCGGGTTCTCATTGGCGGCGCCGGACAGCAGGATCTCGCCGATCTGGGTCTGGCCGGTCTGGATCGCGCGCTTGATCTCGTTGGCCTTGTACAGCGAGCCGTTCGGATGCACGGTCATCGCCAGCTTGCCGCCGGTGGCCTTGCCGATCTCGGCGACGAACTGGTTGATGTTTTCGGTATGGAAGCTGCTTGCCGGATAGGCAGTCGGGAAGTCCCACTTGGCGTCGGCCAGCACCGCCTGCGATGCCAGCAGCATGGCGCCGGCCGCGATCAGTTTATGCATCGGTTTCATCTCAATCTCCTTCTTTCGTTGTCAATACCGCTTTTCTGGTCGTGTGTTGCCACTCCTCTTTACTGCTCCTGCCACTGCTTGCTGCTACTGCCTTGCTGCCACTTCAATTCCCGCCGTCGCGCCAGCCGGCGCGCGCCGTCGTGTATTTCATCAGCACGCTCAATTCGTCATTGCCGGCGTTCCTCAGCCATTCGCGGCCGAGCTTTTCGCCGATCCGGTCCAGGTAGCCGCGCACCAGGTAATCGGTGTCCGCGATCAGGATCCGGTTGGCACCCAGCCGGCCTTCGAAATCGAGATCGCTCTGCCGGCTCATCTTCCAGCCGCGCGCCTCCGCCGCGCGCGCCGCCTGCAGCACCTGTTCCTTCAACGCTTCCGGCAGCGCCGCGAACAGCCGGCGATCCATGAACACCACGTTCTTCGGAATCCAGGCGCTGATCCGGTAGTAATACCCCATCCGCCGCCAGGCCTGGGTTTCGACGCCGGTCGAACTGGAGGTGATCATCAGGTCCAGTTCGTCGGCGGCGATGGCGCGTTCCAGGTCGACCGCCTGGATCGTCACCGGCACCGCGCCGATCAACTGCGCGATGCGCTCGGTGGCCGGATCGTAGGTCCGCATGCGCAGCCCCTTGAAGTCGCCGACCTTGCGGATCTCGCGCCGCGAATACAGGTTCTGCGCCGGCCACGGTACCGCATACAGCAGCTGCAGCCCTCGCGCGGCCAGCTGCTTTTCGATTTCCGGGCGCGACGCCTGCCACATCAGGCGCGCGTCGTCATAGCCGGAGACGATGAAGGGCAGCGCGTCGATGCCGAACAATGGGCTCTGCCTGGCGAGGCTGGACAGGATCACCTCGCCGGCCTGCGCCTTGCCGGCACGCACGCCGTCGAAAATCTGCGCCGGCGCCAGCAGCGAGCCGGCCGGATGGACGCGCAGCCGCAGCTGGCCGGCGCTGGCCTGTTCCAGATCGTCGGCGAACTGCTGCAGGTTGCGGGTATGGAAATTCTCGGCCTGATAGGCGCTGGCCAGGTCGATCTCGATCGCGGCCGCCTGCGCGGACGGTGCCAGCGCCAGTGCCAGTGCGCAACCGGCCACGAGCGCCGCCCAAGCCTGCCTGATCCTGTTGACACGTACCGTCGACTGCGACGCCAGGGTCATGTCGGTCTCCATGATTTTGTTGGAATTTTGTTGAATATTAGTCGTTTCAAAAATAAAATGTCAACGTTTTGTATTATATTTTGTCGAAATAAAGCTTTATTGAAGAAATACGGACCTTTTGCGCCACGGCGGCCGACGGCACTTCGCCGCAGCGCCGGCCTCCAACCCTTTGCAGTCCCGGGCGGCGTCCACGCCAGCTCGTTCCATAAATAAAGAAAGGCACAGCCAACATGAGACAGGAACACCTCTTCGCCCCGGCCGCCGATCCGCGCTGGCAATTCTGGATCGACCGCGGCGGCACCTTCACCGACATCGTCGCCCGTCGGCCCGACGGCACGCTGCTGACGCACAAGCTGTTGTCGGAGAACCCGGAGCAGTACCGCGATGCCGCCGTGGCCGGCATCCGCCGCCTGCTGGAACTAGAGGCTGATGCGCCGATCCCGGCACGGCTGGTGGAGGCGGTGAAGATGGGCACCACGGTCGCCACCAACGCGCTGCTGGAGCGCAAGGGCGAACCGACCGCGCTGTTGATCACGCGCGGCTTTCGCGACGCGCTGCGCATCGCCTACCAGAACCGGCCGCGCCTGTTCGACCGCCGCATCGTGCTGCCCGAACTGCTGTACCAGCGGGTGGTCGAGATCGACGAACGGCTCGGCGCGCACGGCGACGTGGTGCGCCCGCTCGACGAAGCGCAGGTGCGGCACGAACTGCAGAAGCTGCATGCCGCCGGCTACCGCACGCTGGCGGTGGTGCTGATGCACGCCTACCGTTTTCCGGCGCACGAGCAGGCGATCGGCCGCATCGCCGCCGAACTCGGCTTCACGCAGATTTCGCTGTCGCACCAGGTCAGTCCGCTGATGAAGCTGGTGTCGCGCGGCGACACCACCGTGGTCGACGCCTACCTGTCGCCGATCCTGCGCCGTTACGTCGATCAGGTCGCCAGCCAGATGGAAGGCGTACGCCTGCTGTTCATGCAGAGCAGCGGCGGCCTGACCGACGCCCATCGTTTCCAGGGCAAGGACTCGATCCTGTCCGGGCCGGCCGGCGGCATCGTCGGCATGGTGCGCACCGCGGAAAGCGCCGGCTTCGACAGGATCATCGGCTTCGACATGGGCGGCACCTCGACCGACGTGTCGCACTACGCCGGCGAATTCGAGCGCGAGTTCGAGACCCAGGTGGCCGGCGTGCGGATGCGCGCGCCGATGATGAGCATCCACACGGTGGCTGCCGGTGGCGGCTCGATCCTGCACTTCGACGGCAGCCGGCTGCGCGTCGGTCCCGACAGCGCCGGTGCCAATCCGGGCCCGGCCAGCTACCGGCGCGGCGGGCCGCTGACGGTAACCGACTGCAACGTCATGCTGGGCAAGATCCAGCCGCGGCACTTCCCGGCGGTGTTCGGGCCGAATGCCGACCAGGCGCTGGATCGCGACGCGGCGGTACAGAAATTCACCGAGATGGCGCAGCAGATCGAACAGGCTACCGGCACCCGCCGCACACCGGAAGAAGTGGCGGAAGGCTTCATCGACATCGCGGTCGGCAACATGGCCAACGCGATCAAGTTCATCTCGGTGCAGCGTGGCCACGACGTCACCGAATACACGCTGGTCACCTTCGGCGGCGCCGGCGGCCAGCACGCCTGCCTGGTCGCCGACGCGTTGGGCATGACGCGCGTGTTCGCGCATCCGTTCGCCGGCGTGCTGTCGGCCTATGGCATGGGGCTGGCAGACCAGACCGCGATGCGCGAGCGGGCCCTGGAAATTGCGCTGACGCCGGCGGCCGAAGGCACGCTGCGCGCACAGCTGGCGGCACTGGCGGCCGAAGCCGGTGCCGACCTGGCAGCGCAGGACGTGCCGGCGGCGCGCATCCGCATCGTCGAGCGCGTGCATCTGCGCTACGACGGCACCGATTCAGTGATCGTGGTCGGCTTGAGCACGCTCGACGACATGGTGGCCCAGTTCGAGGCGGCCTACCGCCAGCGCTATTCGTTCCTGATGCCGGACAAGACATTGGTGGTGGAGGCGATTTCGGTGGAGGCGATCGGCGCCGCGGCCGACGGC
>JBAUJK010000426.1:0-2370 GCA_049683695.1 Burkholderiaceae bacterium | reverse complement strand
ACCAGGGCGGTTTTTACTTTGAGCGAATTCTGCATGCTGTCTCCTGTGGGTTTCGTTGATGACCGTTCGTCACGATTTTAAGCGCATCGACAGTAAAATGCCGTTATCCGCCACCCAGTAAAAATACTATGACCGAACCGCGCATCAAGACCGTGCAATGCCTTTCCCCGGCCGGCCTGCACCGGATGACCTACAAGGAATGGGGCGACCCGCGCAACCCGAAAGTGCTGGTCTGCGTGCATGGCGTCACCCGCGTCGCCGACGATTTCGACCACCTGGCGCGCGTGCTGTGCGGCGACTACCGCGTGGTCTGCCCGTACGTCGCCGGGCGCGGCCCGTCCGAGCCGCTGGCCGATCCGGCGCATTACCAGGTGCCGCAGTACGTGGCCGACATGGTGACGCTGCTGGCGCGGCTGGACGCCGAAACGGTCGACTGGTTCGGCACCTCGATGGGGGGACTGATCGGCATCGGACTGGCATCGCTGCCAGGCAACCCGGTGCGGCGCCTGGTCCTGAACGACATCGGTCCGAGCCTGCAGCCGGCGGCGCTGGCGCGCATCGGCGACTACATCGGGCAGGAGGTGCGCTTTGCCAGCTTCGACGAGGCGGCCGCCTACATCCGCGAGATTTCGCAGTCGTTCGGCCAGCACAGCGACGACGAATGGCGCAAGTTCGCCGCCGACGTGCTGCGCCAGACCGAGGACGGGCAATGGACCCGCAACTACGACCTGAAGCTGGCGCTGCCGTTCAAGGCGATCACGCCGGAGATGGCGCAGCAGGGCGAGGCCGCGCTGTGGGCCGCCTACGACGCGATCCGCTGTCCGACGCTGCTGGTGCGCGGCGCCGAGTCCGATCTGCTGTCGGCGGAGACGGCGCAGCGGATGACCGTGCGCGGGCCGCGTGCGCAACTGGTGGAAATTCCCGGGGTCGGCCATGCGCCGACCTTCATGCACGCCGATCAGATCGAGATCGCGCGCCGCTTCCTGCTGGCCTAGCGCCGGCGCAACGAGAGAGGGCAACATGGAAATTCAACGCCTGCACGTCGGCAAGCGGCTGTCGGAAGCCGCGGTCTACAACGGCACCGTCTACCTGGCCGGCCAGGTGGCCGAAGACACCAGCCACAACATCGAAGGTCAGACGCGCGAAGTGCTGGGGCACGTCGACCGCCTGCTGAATGAAGCGGGCAGCGACAAGTCGCGCATCCTGACGTGCCAGGTGTTCCTGGCCGACATCAAGGACGCGCCCGGCATGAACGCGGTCTGGGACGAATGGGTGGCGGACGGCCATGCGCCGCCGCGCGCCACCGTCGAGGCCAAGCTGGCCAAGACCGGCTGGCTGGTCGAAATGGTGGTGACGGCGGCGCTGAAATAATTCGATGGTTGCCACCGTCGCCAGCGCCGATGCGGTGCATGTGCAGCTGTGCGCCGGCCTCGGTGCCGAGGACAGCGCGCGCGTGCAGCGCGCGCTGGACTTCGTGCAGCCGCTGTACGCCGGCAAGAAGGCGCTGACCGGGCAGGATGCGCTGCAGTTCGCGCAGACCGCGGCCTCGGTGCTGGCGATGCTGGAAACCGACGCCGACACCCGCATCGTCGGCCTGCTGTTCGAACTGCCGGCGCTCGATACGGCCGCGGCCGAACGGATCGAGGCCGAGTTCGGCCACGAAATCGCCGAGTTCGTCGCCGGCGTGCGGCAATTGATTCGGCTGCACGCGCTGGCCTTCGGCTGGCAGCCGGGCGGGCGCGGCAAGAACGCCGCGCAGGTATCCGGCGCCCAGGTCGAGACGCTGCGCAAGATGCTGCTGGCAATGGCATCCGACATGCGCGTGGTGCTGGTGCGGATGGCGTCGCGCGTGACCACGCTGCGCTACCTGACCGAGCGCAAGGTCGACAACGAAGACGCGCGCCGCTATGCGCGCGAAACCTTCGAGCTGTATGCGCCGCTGGCCAACCGGCTCGGCGTCTGGCAACTGAAATGGGAGCTGGAGGACCTGTCGTTCCGGCTGCTGGAGCCGGCTGCCTACAAGCGCATCGCCAAGATGCTGGAAGAGCGCCGCATCGAGCGCCAGAGCTTCGTGCAGGAAGCGATAACACGGCTGCAGGCGGAGCTGGCGGCGGCCGGTGTCGCGGCCGAGGTGTCGGGCCGGCCCAAGCATATCTACAGCATCTGGAACAAGATGCGCGGCAAGGAGCTGGACTTTTCCGAGCTGTACGACGTGCGCGCGCTGCGCGTGATCGTCGGCGACGTCAAGAGCTGCTATACGGCGCTGGGCATCGTGCACCACATCTGGACCCCGGTGCCGAGCGAGTTCGACGACTACATCTCGCGCCCGAAGACGAACGGCTACCGCTCGCTGCACACAGTGGTCACCGC
>JBAUJK010000425.1:0-5031 GCA_049683695.1 Burkholderiaceae bacterium | reverse complement strand
GAGCAGCAGCGCGCGGCGCTGGCTGGCGCCGGCGCACCGGCGCCAGCGGTCTCCAGCGAGCCGTGCCCGGGTTGCGGCGCGCCGCTGGCGCCGCAGGAAATCTGCGCCGCCTGCAGCCGGCAGGAAGTGGTGCCGCCGTCGACCTCGACGCTGTTCCGGCTGTGGCGTTTCGCCCGGCCGTATCGCTGGCAACTGCTGGCCGGCTTCGTGCTGACGCTGGTGGCGACCGCCGCCAACCTGGTGCCGCCGTACCTGACCATGCCGCTGATGGATGAAGTCCTGATTCCTTATCAGAACGGCAAGCCGATCGACTACGGGCTGGCCGGCATGTACCTGGGCGGGCTGCTGGCGTCGGCGCTGCTGGCATGGGCGCTCGGCTGGGCCAAGACCTATATCCTGGCGCTGGTATCGGAACGGATCGGTGCCGACCTGCGCACCACCACCTACCAGCACCTGATGCGGTTGTCGCTGGAGTATTTCGGCGGCAAGCGCACCGGCGACCTGATGGCGCGCATCGGTTCGGAAACCGACCGCATCTGCGTGTTCCTGTCGCTGCATCTGCTCGATTTCGCCACCGACGTGCTGATGATCGTGATGACGGCGGCTATCCTGATTTCGATCAATCCCTGGCTGGCGCTGGTCACGCTGCTGCCGCTGCCGTTCATCGCCTGGATGATCCACGTGGTGCGCGACCGCCTGCGGCACGGCTTCGAAAAGATCGACCGCATCTGGTCGGAAGTGACCAACGTGCTGGCCGACACCATTCCCGGCATCCGCGTGGTCAAGGCCTTCGCGCAGGAAAAGCGCGAGACCGAGCGCTTCCGCGAGGCCAACCGCCTCAACCTGGCGATCAATGACCGCGTCAACCGGATCTGGTCGCTGTTTTCGCCGACCGTCACGCTATTGACCGAAATCGGCCTCCTGGTGGTGTGGGCGGTCGGCATCTGGCAGGTCGGCCACGGCGACATCACGGTCGGCGTGCTGACCGCGTTCATCGCCTACATCAGCCGCTTCTACACGCGGCTCGATTCGATGAGCCGGATCGTCTCGGTGACGCAGAAGGCGGCCGCCGGCGCCAAGCGCATCTTCGACATCCTCGATCACGTCTCCAATGTGCCGGAGGCGGCGCGGCCGACCGAGGCCGGGCAGCTGCGCGGCCGGATCGAGCTGCGCGGCGTCGGCTTCCGCTACGGCAATCAGGCGGTGATTCGCGACCTCGACCTGTCGATTGCGCCCGGCGAGATGGTCGGGCTGGTCGGCCACAGCGGGTCCGGCAAGAGTACGCTGGTGAACCTGATCTGCCGCTTCTACGACGTCTCGGAAGGCTCGATCGTGGTCGACGGCACCGACATCCGCCAGTACGGTGTCGCCGGCTACCGGCGCAACATCGGGCTGGTGCTGCAGGAGCCGTTCCTGTTCTTTGGCACCATCGCCGACAACATTGCCTACGGCAAGCCGGACGCCACCCGCGCCGAGATCGTCGCCGCCGCGCGCGCCGCGCACGCGCACGAATTCATCCTGCGGCTGCCGCATGGCTACGATTCGCTGGTCGGCGAGCGCGGCCAGACGCTGTCCGGCGGCGAGCGCCAGCGCATCTCGATCGCGCGCGCGCTGCTGATCGATCCGCACATCCTGATCCTGGACGAGGCGACCTCGTCGGTTGACACCACCACCGAGCGCGAAATCCAGAAGGCGCTCGACAACCTGGTGCGCGGCCGCACCACGATCGCCATCGCGCACCGGCTGTCGACGCTGCGCCGCGCCGACCGCATCGTGGTGCTGGATCGCGGCCAGATCGTCGAAGTCGGTCCGCACGACGAACTGATGGCGCGCGAGGGCGCCTATTTCAAGCTGCACCAGGCGCAGGCGCGCCTGAACGAAGCGGACCTGGCGCAACCGTCGCCGGAAAGCGAGCAGGGCGCGGTACCGGCCAGCCTGCCGGCGCGGGAGGCAGTGGCATGAACGATTTCGAACTGAGCCGCAATCCGCTGGGCCGGCTGGTCTACCGCGCCGGCGGCGAGCAGCACGAAGGCGTGGTGCCGGTGCGCGCATTTCCGATCGCGGCGCCCGACGAAGGCTTCGCGCTGGTGGCGGCCGACGGCCGCGAACTGCGCTGGATCGAGACTTTGGCCGAACTGCCGGCGGCGGCGCGGCAACTGATCGAGGAAGAACTGGCGAGCCGCGAATTCCTGCCGCAGATCTGCCGCATCGCCGCGGTGTCGAGCTTCGCCACGCCTTCCACCTGGAGCGTGGAAACCGATCGCGGCGCGACCGAATTCGTGCTGAAGGGCGAGGAAGACATCCGCCGCATCGGCGATGGCCGGCTGCTGATCGCCGACAGCCACGGCATCCAGTTCCTGATCCGCGACGTCGGCGCGCTCGACAAGGGCAGCCGCAAGCTGCTGGACCGGTTCCTGTAGAAGGAAACGCCGCGCGGCGGCATCGAAGTCAAAACGGGGTCAGAGTTTTTTTTCGCAGCGCTTCACCGCGAAAATTACTCCGACCCCGTTTTGACGGCCCACGAAGTGATTACCGCCGCTGTTTTGATGTTATTGCTCTGAATCCGTGAAAGCAGGGTCAGTGTAATTTCGCGATAAGACCGCGAAAAAAACACTGACCCTGGTTTCACTCCGCTGTGCCCGTGACTGTGCGTCCGAGGCTCAATCCTTCTCCCGCGCCAGCGCCAGGAATTCGGTGCGCAGCGCCAGGTTGGTCTGCAGTTCGCCCAGCAGCGCCGAGGTGACGGTTTCCTGGCCCGGCGTGCGGATGCCGCGGCTTTCCATGCACATGTGGCGGCAGCGGATCACGACGCCGACCGACAGCGGCTGCATATGCGTCATCAGCGCCTCGGCGATCTGGATCGTCAGCCGTTCCTGCACCTGCAGCCGCTTGGCGAAGCAGTCGACCAGCCGGGTCAGCTTGGACAGGCCGACGATCTTGCCGTTCGGCGTGTAGCCGATCGTCGCCATGCCGAAAAACGGTGCCAGGTGATGTTCGCAATGGCTGTAGACCGGAATGCCGCGCACCACGATCAGTTCGTTGTATTGCTCGGCGCCATCCTCGAACGCCTTCAGCACTTCGGCCGGGTCCTGCTGGTAGCCGGAGGTCCAGTGCTGCCAGGCCCGCGCCACTCGCTGCGGCGTTTCGTGCAGGCCGGTGCGGTCCGGGTTTTCGCCGATGCTGTGCAAAAAGCGGCGCCAGTCGGCTTCGGTGAATTCCTTGTCTTGCATTGACTGTCCTTGCGATGGGCGGAAATCGCGCCGGCGCAGGCCAAGGGATTTCCGGTAACAAATGTTCGCCATTATGCCGCGTGCGGCCTGGTGCTTGCCGCCGTGCCCGGTGGCTGCAGGATACTCCCTTTAAGGGTCGTCCATGCCGGGCAAAAACAGGGCGAAAAACACAGATACTCCTTGCTTTTCGGAAACATGCAACGCGGCCGGCTACCGGGCCGGGCCAGCGGCGCGCCGCCGCACCGCGGCTGCGGCCGGTAAAATGAGGGAGCGCAGACGCCGCCGCGCGTCGGCCGGCAGCACCGCCGGCTCGCGCCCGCGCCTCCTCTTTCACGCGATCGCCGGTTTTGACCCGGTCGTCCACGCGCCCGCTGCGGCGCCTTACAGAATACAGAATCGAGCCTACATGGATTACGCCGTCGTCGACACCCAGATTGCTCCGGAAGGCCGGATGGAAGTATTGTCCCGCGCCGAAGTGCGCCAGCTGCATGACACCAGCCAGGGCAACCTGTACCGGCTGTTTCGCAACTGTTCGCTGGCGGTGCTCAATTGCGACAACCGCATCGACGACGGCAAGCAGCTGCTGGAGCGCTACCCGGATTTCTCGATCGCGGTGATCGAGCGCGAGCGCGGCATCAAGCTGGAGCTGCGCAACGCGCCGGCGTCCGCCTTCGTCGATGGCAAGATGATCAAGGGCATCCAGGAGCACCTGTTCGCGGTGCTGCGCGACGTCCTGTACGCGCACAGCGAAATCAGCGGCAATCCGAAATTCAACCTCGCGACCTCGACCGGCCTGACCGATTCGGTGTTTCACATCCTGCGCAACGCCAACCTGCTGCGGCCGCTGATCAGCCCGAACCTGGTGGTGTGCTGGGGCGGGCATTCGATCCCCGACGACGAGTATCGCTACACCAAGGAAGTCGGCTACCAGCTCGGCCTGCGCGCGATGGACATCTGCACCGGCTGCGGGCCGGGCGCGATGAAAGGGCCGATGAAGGGCGCCACCATCGGCCACGCCAAGCAGCGCATCGCCGGCGGCCGCTACCTCGGGATCTCGGAGCCGGGCATCATCGCCGCCGAAGCGCCGAATCCGATCGTCAATGACCTGGTGATCATGCCGGACATCGAAAAGCGGCTGGAAGCCTTCGTGCGGCTCGGCCACGGCATCATCGTCTTTCCGGGCGGCGTCGGCACCGCCGAGGAAATCCTGTATGTGCTCGGCATCCTGCTGCATCCGGACAATGCGACATTGCCGTTCCCGCTGATCTTCACCGGGCCGGCGTCGGCGGCGCCGTATTTCGAGCAGATCGACCAGTTCATCGCCGAGACGCTGGGGCAGGAGGCGCGCGCCCACTACCGCATCATCGTCGACGACCCGGTGACGGTGGCGCGCGAGATGGAAGCCGGCATCAAGCGCGTGCGCGCTTTCCGCAAGGAGCACAGCGATGCCTATTATTTCAACTGGCTGCTGAAGATCGATCCCGACCTGCAGCAGCCGTTCATGCCGACGCACGAAGACATGCGCGACCTGAAGCTGCACCGCAACCAGGAACCACACCGGCTGGCGGCCAACCTGCGGCGCGCGTTTTCCGGCGTGGTGGCCGGCAATGTCAAGGAGCAGGGCATCCGCGCGATCGAACAATACGGTCCGTTCGAACTGCATGGCGAGCGCGCGATCATGCGCTCGATGGACGCGCTGCTGCGCGCCTTCGTCGAGCAGCAGCGCATGAAGCTGCCGGGCAGCAGCTACACGCCGTGCTACCGCATCATGCAATAGCCGCCGGCGCGGTCAGCGCGCGCC
>JBAUJK010000424.1:0-18762 GCA_049683695.1 Burkholderiaceae bacterium | reverse complement strand
TCACCAGCGTGCGTGGACCCGGCTCGACCCGCACCCGCACCACGCGCGCATCGCCCTCACCTTCGGCGACGACATGGGTGGTCGGCGAAAAATAGCCTTCCGTCGACGTCAGCTTCTGCACCTGCGCCGGCGCGGTATCGATCAGGAATTGCAGCTGCTCGGGCGAGATGTCGGTGCGGTCCTTGTAGCGCGCCAGGTCGAGGAATTCGGCCAGCAACGCGCGCAACGGCGCCGGCGCCTCGACCTCGACCCGATAGGAGGCCGCCGCCGGTAGCGTCCATAGCCCCAGCATCAGCGGCAGCAGCCATGCGCCGAGGCCGCGCCGCGGCGCATGGCGCCGGCCGCTCGTCTCCAACCGTTTCTTATACTCTTGGTAGTATATTTTGAACCGCCCGAAAAACCTGCGGGAAATGGTGCATTTTTGCCCATACTCCCTTGTTACTCAAATCGACGCCGGTGCAAGTCCCTGCTGGCGGGGGCCGCGTGCCGGTATCGACCGATATCGGCGGCAATAGTTGCCGGCGGTGCCGCCGCCGACCCTATTTCTTCGCTTGCTCGGCAGCGTCCTGGATCTGCTGGCCGGCTTTCTGCAGCTCCTGCCCGGCCTGCTGCACCGCCTGATCGATCTCCTTGCCGGCGCGCTCGGCCGGTCCTTCCTGCTTCTGGCAGGCGCCGAGAACGGCAGCCAGCAAAGCGGCGGCGAATGCGGCGGCGAGCGCCTTGCGGGATCGATTCATGCGATTCTCCTCGGATTGGTGGCGGCAAACGGTCGCAGCGGACCGGCGGTGCCGGGATGAGGGCAAAAAAGCCGCCCGGCGGCGTGGTCGCCGGGCGGCTTCGATCATACTGGAAAAGCGGCATCGGCAAATGCCGCGGCCGCCCCATACATGTCCGCCATCAAAGTGCGAACCAGGGGCGCAGCCACGGATAATGCGGCTGCGCGGCCAGGCGAGGCAACGCAGTGATCGCCCTGATTGCAAACCCGTATCAGCCGTGCAGGCAGGCCGACACCTCGACCAGCGGCGCCGCCGCCGGCGGCCCGGCCAGCTCGGCGAACGGGTGGCAGCGACCGTCCCAGCACAGCTGATAGTCGGCAACGTAGTCGGAACGCGCCAACCGCAGCGCCTCCAGCGGTGCCAGCGACGGCCGGTAGTGCCAAACGCCGTCGGCGCTCAGCACGGCGCCGTCCGGCGGTTCCATGCCGGCACCGGAGCCGCGGATGCGCGCCTCGTCGAGCACCAGGCGCGGGCCGGCCGCCTCCTGGATCACATGGTAGTCCTCTTCCCAGCGGATCTTTTCGATCGAATGGGTCCAGGCCAGCGTGAACGCCTGCAGCGGCAGGCTGATCGCCAGCCCGGCCGCCGTCAGGCAGACGCCAATCACGCGACGGCCACCCGCCGCTTCTGCCAGACGTGCCAGACCGCGAACAGCGCCGCCATCGCGAAGCCGACCTGGTCCGACAGCGCCCCGGCCGTCACCAGCATCAGCGCGGCGACACCGGTAAAGACGCGCTCGTAGGGCTTCAGCGGGTGCAGCAGGTAGCCGACCGCAGTCGCTCCCCACAGGCCGACCGCCAGCACTGCCTTGAACAAGATGTAGGCCACTGCCACCACCGTCCATTCGCCCTGCAGCATCAGCGCCGGCGTGTAGACCGCCATGTAGGGGATCACGAAGCCGGCGATCGCGATCTGGGTAGCCTTGACGCCGATCTTCATCGGTGACGCCTTGGCGATCGAGGCTGCCGCGAACGCCGCCAGTGCCACCGGCGGCGTCAGGTCGGCCATGATGCCGAAGTAGAACACGAACATGTGCGAGACGATCAGTGGCACCCCGAGGTGCAGCAGCGCCGGCGCGGCGATCGAGCTGGTGATGATGTAGTTCGGGATGGTCGGGATGCCCATGCCGAGGATCAGGCACACGATCATGGTCAGGAACAGCGACAGGAACAGGCTCTTTTCGCCGACCGTCAGGATGAAGCCGGCGAAGCTGGAGGCAGCGCCGGTCAGCGTCAGTACGCCGATGATGACGCCGACGATCGCGCAGGCGACACCGACCGGCAGCGCCTGCTTGGCGCCGTCGATCAGCGACAGCCGGATCGTGCGCAGCGTCTCGCGGCCGCCCTTGATCCAGAAGCAGAACAGCGCTAGCAGTGCGATGATCGTCAGGATGGAATAGATGCCCCACTTGACGAAGGTCGCCGCCGCGAGGCCGAGGCCGAACCAGAATACGTAGCGGAACGCCTTGTTCGACAGCCGCGCCGCCAGCGCCGCGCCGAGGATCAGGATCGCGGTCAGCGCCAGCCCGGTCAGGCCGGCGAACATCGGCGTGAAGCCGTGGAACAGCATGCCGACCAGCGCCGCCAGCGGCAGCATCAGATACCAGTTCTCCTTTATCGCCTTCCAGGCGCTCGGGCACTGGTCCTTCGGCAGCCCGACCAGGCCCATGCGGCCGGCTTCCAGGTGCACCATCCAGAACGCCGTCATGTAGTACAGCAGCGCCGGAATGACAGCCGCCTTGACGATCTCGACATACGGCACATTCAGCGTCTCGGCCATGATGAAGGCCACCGCGCCCATCACCGGCGGCATGATCTGGCCGCCCATCGACGCCGTCGCTTCGACCGCTCCGGCGAACACCGGCGTATAGCCGAAGCGCCGCATCAGCGGGATCGTGAACTGGCCGACGGTCAATACGTTGGCGACACCGGACCCGGAAATGGTGCCCATGAAGCCGGACGAGATCACCGCCACCTTGGCCGGCCCGCCCTTGGCCTGGCCGACCAGCCCCAGCGCGATCGAATTGAACAGCTTGATCATACCGGCATGCTCGAGGAAAGCGCCGAACAGGATGAACAGGAAAATGTAGGTCGCCGACACCATCACCGGGATGCCCAGGATGCCCTCGGTGCCGAGATACAACTGGCTGACGATCTGATCGAAGCCGTAGCCGCGATGCGCCAGCGCTCCCGGCAAGTACTGGCCGAACAGCCCGTACAACAGGAAGGTGCCGCAGACGATCGGCAGTGCCCAGCCGAGGATGCGGCGGGTGGCTTCGAACACCAGCACGATCATCACGGCACCGACCGCCAGGTCGGCGGTGTTCGGATCGCCGGAACGCTGGATCAGATCGGCCTCGAAGATCCAGTGGTAGAACGACAGGCCGAACGCGGCCGCCGCCAGGACCCAGTCGTACCAGGCGATCGAATCGAGCTTGCCGCTCTTCAGAAACGGATACAGCAAAAAGGTCAGCATCAGCAGAAAGCCGACGTGCACTGAACGGATCACCAGCGACGACCACGGATGGAAGCCGGCGACCACCAGCTGGTAGATGGAAAACAGCAGCGCGGCGCCGATCGTGATCTTCAGCGCGACACCGGACAGCGAACGCTGCGTGCCGTGCTCCTGGAAGTCATCGGCCGGAGTATGAAGGGAAGACATGTGAGGTAGCTCCTGAGCGCTTGTACGGGGGGAGGCACGGCCTCCCCCGCCGGACCTGACCGGGTGCCTACTTCAGCACGCCGATTTCGCGGTAGTACTTCTCGGCGCCAGGATGGAGCGGCAGCGGCATGCCGACGATTGCCGACTCCTTGCGGATCGACTTGGCCGCGGCGTGCGCCGCCACCAGATGATCGAGGTTCTCGAACATGCTCTTGGTCATCTTGTAGACGGTGTCGGCCGGCACGCCTTCGTGCGTGACCAGGAAGTTCTGCACGTAGGCGGTCGGCACCGCCGCGTCCTGACCTTCATAGGTGTTGGCCGGGATCACGCCGGACTGGTAGGCCGGGTCGCCGACCTTCAGCACCACTTCCTGCGGCACCGGCACCACCACGATCTTCACCGACGTCGCCAGGTCGCGCAGCGACGACACGCCCAGCCCCGCCGACTGCAGCGTGGCGTCCAGCTGGCGGTTCTTCATCAGCTCGACCGATTCGCCGAACGGCAGGTATTCGACCTTGGCGAAATCGGAATAGGACATGCCGGCCGCCTTGAAGATCGCGCGCGCGTTCAATTCGGTGCCGGACTTCGGCGCGCCGACCGAG
Organism: Burkholderiaceae bacterium; assembly: GCA_049683695.1. Classification (GTDB taxonomy): domain Bacteria; phylum Pseudomonadota; class Gammaproteobacteria; order Burkholderiales; family Burkholderiaceae_D; genus DATJCV01. The sequence goes on along the minus strand of JBAUJK010000424.1, from coordinate 14,723 downwards.
ATGCGCTTGCCCTTCAGGTCGGCCAGCGTCTTGATGCCGGAATCGGCCGACGCGACGATCTGGATGTAGTTCGGATAGATGCCGGCCAGGCCACGCAGCTTCTTCAGCGGTGTCTTGAAGCCGGCGTCGGCATCCCCCTTCCACGCGTCCGACAGCGCATCACCGAGCGTGAAACCGACTTCGCCGCGCCCCGCCTGCAGAAGGTTCAGGTTTTCGGCGGATGCCTTGGTCGCCTGCACCGAGGTCTTGGCATCCGGCATCGCCTTGGCGTAGATCTGCGACAGCGCCACGCCCATCGGGTAATAGACGCCGCTGGTGCCGCCGGTCAGGACGTTGATGAATTGCGTTTGAGCCTGGGCCGGGCCGGCCGCCAGCATTGCCACGCCAGCCAGCGCCAGCAGTCCGCGCAAAAGTCCGAATTTCATTGCTTGTCTCCTTGAGTTGATTGAAAGGCCAAAGCCTCGGCCATTTTATTAGCAGAACTCGTGCCACGGTGGAGAAAACTGGCAAGTCGTTGAAAACACGGAAACTCGCGGCGGGAAAGAGCGACGCCGGCAGCGGCGGCAAGGCGGAAATCCGCACAGGGGGAAGGATTGATTCCGGCGAATCGCCATTCAGCGCTTCGGCAGCAGTGGCCAATACGCCGCGGGGTAGATGCCGGGCACCGGAAAATAATGGTTGCCTGTAACCGGGAACCGGCTTGGCGAAATCCGCTCTAGCGGTCGGTGTCCGGGCTGCCTTCCAGATAGATCCTGGCCAGCCCCTGTGCAATCGACTCCTTGATCTGTTCGGTGCGTTTCGTGATGTGTTCGCGCAAGTACTTCTCGGCGGCGGCGATATCGCGAGTGCGCAGCGCGGCCACGATGGCGGCATGCTCGGATTGCGTCTTCTGCCGGCCGATCCGCTCCATGTTGATCCAGCGAATGAAGCGGATCCGCTCATTCAGATTCAGCAGGATCCGCTGCAGCTCGCTGTTGTCGGACATGGCCGCCAGCATTTGATGAAAGGTTTCGTCCAGCTGAACCAGTTCAATCACCGGCAGATCGGACGACTTGCTGCGGCTGTCGGCCAGGAAAGCCTCTAGCGCATCGATCTGCTCGGTGGTCGCCCGCTGCGCCGCCAGCCGCAGACATGCGGCTTCGACTACTTCACGGGTTTCGTACAGATCCAGCATTCCCTTGACGCTCAAGGGGCGGCGAATATAGCCGCGTCCGGATTCCACCAGAAAACCGTCACGCGCCAGCAGATGCAACGCCTCCCGCACCGGCGTGCGGCTGACTCCCAGGCGCTCCGCCAGCGCCACTTCGTTCAGCCGTTCGCCCGGCTTGATCTCATACGAGATCGCCATGTCGCGCAGGGTGGCAAACACCTGCGAGGAGGCACGGCGGCCTTTTTCCGGTGCGGTCGCGGGCGATTTTTTGGTAGGCGATGTCATGAGCTCCGAACCTCTCCGCCGGCTGGCAGTTTCCATGGCAGGGACCGGCCTTCCTCCGCACATGCCGCGACCGCCATGATTGCCGGCTCGATGTGAATTCCGCGCGACGCCAGCCAGTCGTCATTGTAATAGCTGCCTTGATAACGCTCGCCGCCATCGCATAGGACGGCAACGATGGATCCCGCTTTCCCGGCTTCGTGCATCTGCCGCGCCAGGTGGAGCGCTCCGATGAAATTGGTCCCGGTCGATCCTCCGCAGCGCCTTCCCAGGCTGCGCTCCAGATAGCGGATCGCCGCCAGCGAGGCGACATCCGGGATCTTCAGCATGCCGTCGATGACACTGGGAATGAAGGATTTCTCGACCCGGGGACGGCCGATGCCTTCGATCTGCGAACTGGCCTCGAGCCGCAGGTCGAGCTCGCCGCTGGAGTAGGCATCGAAGAACACCGAGTTTTCCGGATCGGTCGCACATACCAGGGTATCGAAGCCGAGGTAGCGGATATAGCGGCCAATGGTCGCCGTGGTGCCGCCGGTGCCGCAGCCGCAGACGATCCAGGCCGGCACCGGATGAGGCTCCCGCTGCATCTGGTTGAATATCGATTCCGCGATATTGTTGTTGCTGCGCCAATCGGTCGCGCGCTCGGCGTACGTGAACTGGTCCATGTAATGCCCACCGAGCTCGTGCGCCAGCCGCTCGGATTCGCTATACACCTCGTGCGGCGTATCGACCAGGTGGCAGCGGCCGCCATAGAACTGGATCGCAGCGATCTTCTCCGGCGACGTCGAGCGCGGCATCACCGCGACAAAGGGCAGACCAAGCAGGCGCGCGAAATATGCTTCGGAGACCGCCGTCGATCCGGACGACGCTTCGACGATCGTGCTGCCCTGGTGCAGCCAGCCATTGCAGAGGGCGTACAGGAACAGCGAACGAGCCAGGCGGTGCTTCAGGCTGCCGGTCGGATGACTCGACTCATCCTTCAAGTACAGCGAAATGCCGGGATAGGCCGGCAACGGCACCGGGATCAGATGGGTGTCCGCAGAGCGATTGAAGTCGGCTTCGATCTTTGCGACAGCCTGTTGCATCCAGCTGCGATAGGTAGTGCACTTGGGCATGGAGGATTTCCGCTGATTGGTCACGGCTGGCGGACGAGCATGCCATCGACTTCGATCTGGGCACCACGCGGCAACGACGCGACCCCGAGCGCCGCCCGCGCCGGGTACGGTTCGGAAAAACAGCTTGCCATCAAGTCATTGACGACGCCGAATTGGCCGAGATCGGTCAGATAGACGTTCAGCTTCACGAAATCATTCATGTCGGCCCCCGCGGCAGCGGCGACCGCGCGCAGATTGGCAAACACTTGCCGCGCCTGCGCCTCGAAGGTGTCCGCCAGCTGGCCGGTGGCTGGATCGATTCCCAGCTGACCGGAAAAATATACGGTATGGCCCGCTGCGACCGCCTGCGAGTAGGGTCCGATCGCCGCCGGCGCCGCCGAGGTGAGTATTGCGTTCTTCATCTTGCCTTTTCCAGAAAAAGGCGCGAGAGCCGGTCCATCCGGCTTCTCGCGCCGCCGAAGCGAAATGACACGCTCCCCGCTGCTCCTGACGAGCGCTCAGGTCGGCGTGGCGTAATTGCCGCGCCCGATGGCGACGACCTTGCCGGCATCGTCGAGCACTTCGACGTCGGCTACGCAAATGCTCTTGCCGATCCGCCACACGCGGCCGACCGCACGCAGGCTGGTATTGCTCGCCGGGCGCAAATAGTCGGTGCGGAAGTTGATCGTCGCCAGCGGCTTGCCGATCATCATCATCAGCGAATAATGGCCGACCGCATCGATCAGAGCCGACAGGATACCGCCATGGAACTGGCCGCTGCCGGCAATGCGCTCGAACTCGGGACGCAGCGGCATCTGCATCACGATCTCCTGCTTGTCGTAATCGGCCGACAGGACTTTCAGACCCAGGAAGCTGTTGAACGGCGCCTTTTCGAGGCGCTGCTGCATTTCTTCGATTGGCATCGTGTTGTTCATGGCGTCACCACCACCTTCCCCATCACTTCGCGATCTTCGATCAAGCGCAAGGCTTCGCCGGCTTCTTCAAGGGGAAATACCCGATCGATCGGTACCTGCATCTTGCCGGACCGGACCAGTTCCAGCAGCGCGTGCAGGTCTTCCCGCATCCAGCCATTGGAGCCACGCACATTCAGTTCGAACGTCCACAGGAAACGCAAGTCGGTCTGCGGATCGTAGCCGGCCGTGGCGCCGCAGGTCAGCAGACGGCCGCCGCGCCGCAGGCAGCGCATGCTCTTGACCCAGGTATCGCCGCCGGTGAAGTTGACCGCGACGTCGACGCCGCCATCGAAGCTGCGGCGATGCGGCTTGCCGTACTTTTGATAGATCGCCTTGGCGAAATCCTCGGCGGCATAGTTGATCACATGGTCGGCGCCCAGTTCGAGCAGACGCGCCATCTTCGCCTCGCTGCTGGCGCACGCAACCACCTCCGCTCCGGCAATCTTGGCCAGCATGACGCAGCCGACACCGACTCCGCCGCTGGCTCCGAGCACCAGCACTTTTTCACCGGCCTTGACTTCGCCGACCGTATGCATCATGCGATAGGCGGTGCCGAAGGCGACCGGCAAGGCGGCGGCCTGCTCATAGCTGACTCCGTCCGGAATTTTCACCAACTGGTGTGCGCGGGCACGGCAGAGTTCGGCCAGACCGCCATGCACGGTCTCGCCCATCAGGCCGCCTTCAATACGGTTGATCGGATCGACCAGCACGCGGTCGCCGACCGACCAGCCCTCGACGCCGGCGCCGACTTCAATGATTTCCCCGGCTACGTCCAGTCCCATGATGATCGGAAAGTTCAGTTTGATCCCGGGCATTCCACGACGGGTGAACACATCGTGGTAATTCAGCGACGTTGCCTTGACGCGCAAAATGACATCGCCCTCGCCCGCCTTCGGGTCCGGGAAAGATGGATCGTGGGACAGCGCTTCCGGCCCACCATGTCCGTGGATGACGACTGCTTTCATAGTGCTTCCTTGCTCCTGTTGAAATGAGGTGGATACCGAGCCGGACTGAGCCGGCTCCGCGGGGTTGCAGTGCGTCAGCTAGGGGCTGCCAATTCTTCCAGCAGCCTTGCCGCCGCTTTGCGGTCGATCTTGCCGGTACTGCCTATCGGCAAGCTATCGACGAAGTGCACCGAACGAGGGTGCTGATAAGCCGGGCCGTTTTCCAATGCGTACTCTTTCACCGCCTGTTCGTTCAACTGCGAACCGGGCCGTACCGCTACCAGCGCAACCGGCTTCCTGCCTTTCGTCGCATCGGCGACCGCGACTATGCATGCCTGCTGAATATCGGGATGGCGCTCGAGCAGCTTCTCCACTTCGCCGGGATAGATGTTTTCGCCTCCGCACACGAACATGTCGTCGACCCGGCCGACGAAATAATGGAAGCCGTTCTGGTCGCGTCGCATCACGTCGCCGGTGATATAGAAGCCGTCATCGGTCATCGCCTTGACGGATAGTTCCGGCAGACCGCGATAACCCAGCATGATGGCCGGCGACTTGACCTGCAGGACACCTTCGGTCGCGTTGCGGTTTGCGCCGTCCACCAGCCGCAGGTCGACTGCCGGATGCGGATATCCGACCGAGAGCAGCGGCTGCGACAATCCGTGCGGATGCGGGCCGAAGATCAGCGCACCCGTTTCGGTGGTCCCATAGCCGTTGCCGAACGAGGCATTCGGAAACAGTTCGCGCGCGCTGTCGACGATGCGCTGGGTCAGCGGCTCGGAACCCATGCGGACCATGGTCACACTGGAGAGATCGGGCTTCTGCTTGCCGTCCGTTTCGCGGGCGATCAGCGCGATCATGGTCGGGATTGCGGTCAGCCAGGTGCACCGATAGGCCTGAATCGCAGCCAGATAGCCGGCAGCGGAAAACTGCGGCATCAGGATCAGCGTGCCATGCCCGGCGAGCGCCAGTTTGATCGTATTCAGCGCATTCATGTGGTACAGCGGCGCGGCGACCAGAAAGCGATGACGCGCATAGTCGGTGGCCGCCAGCCGTTGGCGCACCGTCCACAGATAGCCGGCATGCGACAACATCACGCCCTTCGGACGACCGGTCGACCCCGACGTGTACAGGTACAACGCGGCGTCGCCGGAGGCCGTTTCGGCGGGTGTCCAATCACCGGGGTCAAGGAAGGCATCGAAGCCGTCCTGGTGCTGAGCGCCGAACACGACCACCGGCAGATCGGTGGAAAGGGCCGAGCGGCGCAAGGCATCGCAGAACACCAGGCATGCACCGCTATCTTGCAGAACGAAGTCGATGGCCGCCGCCGGTTGGCGATAATTGACCGGAACCGCGATCAGCCCGGCGCGCATGATGCCCAGATAGGCCGCAAGAAATTCCATCCGATTGGGCGACAGGATGGCGACCCTTCCCCCGTCGGGGAAGCCGCGCGCCCGCAAGCCGCGCGCAACGCCATCGACGATCGCATCGAACTCGGCATAGGTATATTCGCGCGCGACGTCATCGACCAGGTCGATCAGGGCGATCTTGTCGGCGCCTCTGTCCAAAGGCAGGAGCGCGCCAAGATTGTTCGACAAGGCCATCACGACTCATCGCTCCATGCCGCAAGGCCGCTGACCGCTTGCCGCGTGATGTGCAAGGCGTGAGCAATCGTGCTGTCGCGCCATATCTGATCGACCGGACAGAATGAATCGAGCAGATCGGCGCGCAGCATCGCGTAGCGCTCACTGCTCGGATCGGCCTTGAATTTCAACCACAGATCCAGACGCAACAGGCGGCGCATATGCCATCCCCGCGTACCAAATTCGACGACGGCGCCGCACACCGGCACCTCGCCGAGGAATTCCTGAACCCCATAGAAAAGCAGGCCACGGTAGTTGGGCCGCGCCTTGCCGTGCGGACGTTGGCCATCGATGCGGTCGCTACCCCACCAGCTGGCGGCGCGCGCATGCAGGCTGCCGCCTTCTTCGTTGAAGCAAAGGAAGAACGGTTGCCCGTATTCGCCAATGCCGGTATGCCAATCGATCAAGCCGACCTTGGCCGCGCCCGCCAGATGTTCGCGCACGATCCGCTCCAGGATCCGGTTCGACCATTCTCTTTGCGTGCCACCGAAATTCAAGCCGTCGGCATGGGAATACTGGCCGCGCGCCAGGGCGTCGTACAACTGGTCGGCGCCCCGTTCCGCTGCGTAGTCGTCCATCGCCTTTTGCGCCGCGGCGATGGCCCCGGTACTCCAATCGTCGCCGAGCAGGGCGGGATGCAGCTGCGCATATCCAGCGTTCTTCGGGTGCTCGCCGCCATGATCGATGAAGTTGCGGTTCAGATCGACGTTGTTTTCGGTGGTGCGGCTGAGATGCGCGAATCCCCATGGATTGATCGCATGCACCATGACCACCGCCACGTCGGTACCGAGCCCGGCCATATCGCCGCAGCCCATCCAGGCGATCTGGGCGGCGGAGCCACAGAATCCTTCAAGCCCATGGGTGCCGCTGACTACCAGCAGGCGACGCGACGCCGTTCTGCTGCCGCAGTAGGCGACGTCGACATGCAGCGGACTGCCGTCAGGCGCCACCGCGTCCGGATGCGAATATGTCGACAGTTCGGCGTTCGCCGCGGTCGCTACTGCGCGGAATTTGGCGCGCGCCGACCGATAGTCGAGCGCGTAGCATTCATGAAATTCCATCAGGCTTCTCTTCCTCGCTTGTGTCTGCCAATGGCTACTCGGTCTGGCCCGAGGCGGCATTTGCCTGATCCCAGAACACCAGCCGGCGATGCAGGAAGCGAATCAACTGCGTTCCGCTGAGGCCGATCACGATCAGGCTGAACAGGCAGGCAAACATCGTGGCCACGTCCAGATTGACCGAAGCCGACTGGATCAGATAACCCAGGCCCTTGGTGGACGATATGAATTCCGACACCACCGCGCCGATCAGACTCAATACGACCGAAATCTGCAGGCCGGCAAAGATGTGCCCGGCGGCCGCGGGCAACTTGACGTGGAAAAACACGTGGCTGCGCGAGGCAGAAAACACTTTCATCAAATCCAGCATCGCCGGGTTGGTCTGGCGAATCCCGACGACGGTGTTGATGAACATCGGGAAGAAACTCATCAATGCCACCATCACGACTTTCGAAGCCATGCCAAAGCCGAACCACACCAGGATCAGCGGCGCGATGGCAACCTTCGGAGTCGACTGCAGGGCAATGATGTAGGGATAGATGAACTGCTCGAAGGTCTTGGATTCGGCCAGCACGGCACCGATCAACAGCGCCAGGGTGCAGCCGATCAGGTAACCGTAGACGGTACTTTGCAGCGTAAAGAGAAAATGCGGCCAATAGGTACCATCGATGTAACCGGTCTTGAGTGCCGCAAGTACCGACTCGGGCGCCGGCAAAAGGTAATTCGGTACGCCGAACACACGGATGCTGACGATCCACAGCAGGAGCAGGATCAGGGCGGTGATCGACGGGTATATAAAGGCCTTGATGGAATTCGGCATGGTTTCCTCCGTCAATCAAAATGCACCAGTTCTTCGAACAGTGTCCGGAGCTCGCCGCACAACCGATTGAAGGCTGGGTCCGCCAGCGTCGCCAGCGTGCGCGGCCTCGGCAAATCGACCGGAATTTCGCGAATGATGCGGCCGGGCCTGGCCGACATGACGACGATGCGGTCCGACAGGAACACCGCTTCCGGAATGCTGTGGGTGATGAACAGGGCCGACTTGCGAGTGGCCATCCAGATCCGCTGCAATTCGATGCTCATGTGATCGCGAGTCATCGTGTCGAGGGCGGAAAAAGGTTCGTCCATCAGCAGCAGCGCGGGGTCGTGGATCAGGCCTCGCGCGATTCCGACCCGCTGCTGCATGCCGCCGGACAGTTCGTTCGGATAATTGTCGAGAAATTTTTCCAGCCCGACCAGGTGCAGCAACTCGCGCGCCTTGTCCCTGGCGGCCGGCAAATCTCCACCCAGGGCGCGCACCGGCACAAGTACATTTTCGAGGACGGTCTTCCAGGGCAGCAGCGTCGGCTGTTGAAACACGATGCCGACGTCGCCGCGCGGACGATCGATCGGCGTCCCGCTCAACAGCGCCTTCCCTTTGGATGGCTTCAGCAAGCCGCTGAAAATCTTCACCAAAGTGGATTTCCCGCAACCGGAAGGACCGACCACCGAGACGAAATCCCCGGCCCCCAGCCGCAGGGACAGGTTTTCGATTGCAGTGATAGATCCTTTGCTGGTCCGATACACGACGCTCAAATCGTCAGCGCTCAACAATGACGATCCCGGTACCGCCGCTGTAGGTTTGGATTGGAAATCCGGCCGGACTACGGCGGCGGATGCGACATGCGAAGCGGTCATGCTTTCTCCCGTACCGTTCTACTTTGCCTGCGCTGCCTTGATGACTGCGGCAGCGTCGAAGTTGTTGATTTCTTTTACGAACTGGTTCGTGAACAGCGTGTTGACTTCGATATCGCGACTAGCCAGTTGCCCACCCAGATACAGCGCCTCGACATAGTATTTCCACGACTGATCGGTGTAGTAGCCCATCCGGTCCGCGCCTGATTCCGGCACCATCGTCGCCAGGCGCACCTTCAACACCTTTACGGCATCAGCCAGCTTCTGTTCTTCCGTGCCTTCGGCGGGTTTGGTATTCGGGTACAAGGACCAGAAATTCTTCACGCAGGCTACCGGATTGGCGTTGCATGCGACCACACCCTTGGTGGCGGCGCGGGTGAAAGCGATCACCAGGTCGGGACGGTTGCGCAAGGTGTCGTCATGAGCAATCCAGCCGCTGGAAAACAGCTCGCGGTAGCGCTGTTGCTCCGGCAGCCTGCGCAGCTGCGCGCCCATCGCTTCCATCTGCACATGGAAGGTATCGAACAGGTTCAGCGCATCCACCTTGCCATCCGCCAGGGCTCGGAACGCCGCCGGTCCCACTCCCACCGGCACGAATTCATAGTCACGCTGCAGTTCCATCCCGAGGCCTTTCAACATGGCCTTGGTGACCGACAGATTGCCCCATGACATTGCGCCGACGCCGATTTTCTTGCCTTTCAGGTCGGCCAGCGCCTTGATCGGGCTACCCTGCTCCACGACGATTTCGAAGGGAGACATATAGATGCCGTTGTAATACAACTTGACCGGCAACGCGTCGCGGCCCGGCTGGCGCGCCACGATCAGCGGATCCGGCGTGATCCAGCCAAACGTGATGTGCTTTTGGGTCACTTGCGGCAGCATCACCGCGGCTCCCTGGAAGAACGTGATCTGGACGTCGAGCCCCGCTTCCTTGAAATATCCCATGCCCACGGCCATCAGGGTCGGCGCGTTGGACAACGAGATGTTGGTCGGGTATGCGAATACCACCTTCTCTGCCGCGTTGGCCGCCTGCAGGGCCGATCCGGATAACAGGCCGATGGCCGCCGCGGAAGCGGCCAGCATGCGTCGGATGGCGGTGAATTTCGGTTTCCAAATACCGGTCATGATGCAGTCTCCTTTTTCATGAATTGCGATTCAATTGCGCAGGGCTGTTTATCTATTTATTCCTACATGCCGCTTCAGTATTCCAGTCCTCAGTGCGTCACGTCCTTTCCGGGGTGGCTTGACGAAACATCAGATATGCCCCGCCGGCCTGTTCGGCATCGACCTGCAAACCTGCTCCGTCCATCCGGTATGGCACGCGATTCAGCGACAGCAGTGCGGCCGTGCGCCCGATATCGGCGACTTCGACGGTGAAGCCGGCCATGAAAGGCAGCACCGGGACCGAGGTGCCCGGAAAGCGTGCCCGCATCCCCGCACGATCCAGAACCAGAAGGCTGCCGAAGCGCAGAGCGAAGCGGGCCTGGTGCTGCGTGCGACACGGCACGCAACCGAGGTAGCGTGCATAGCGTTCCACCACCGCGTCGAGATCGTCGACCACCACCGCCGCCTCTACCAGCGCCAGCGCACCGTTCGGATGTGCCAAACAGGACTCTTGCCAAAGCAGTTCGGGAGTCTCATGCCGCAGCGTCAGGACCAATCCTTCCGGCATTTCCTCGCGCGGAATTCGTACCTGGGTAAACCGGGCGAGCGCTGGACCACCGGGAGTACCGATATACCGTTGCAAAACGCCCGGCGCCGCTGAGAACCCGCGTTCACGCAACGCGCCGATCACGGTCTGCGGCGTGTCGGTGGCGAACGCGAGAATATGCATTCCAGCGTAGCGCGAAAGACCATCCGGTATGCCGCGCAGGTCGAGCGTGGGATCTACCACCCCCAGCAGTTCGATGTAGCCATGCCGCAGCATCGCGCAGCGATTGGCGATCCCGCTTTTCACCACCTCTTTCGTCACTGCGTGCGTACCGGAATGCTGGGACAGCGGCGTCAGCCGGAATCCGAGCCGCGCATAGCTGGCCGCAATCAGGTCCAGGCTGGAAGCGTAGAGGCCGACATGGTCCAATCCGACCTGCGACCGGCTTTCAGTCTCAGGGATCTGCACTGTCATGCCAGCCCTCCGCTGAAGCACGCGATCCGGCTGCCAACGCCAGGATGTTCGCGGGTGTCCATGGCAGCGCCATACGGTTCGGGAAGTCCAAGACGCGGATACATTGCCATCTTTCTCTATCGTCGGCTGGCGGTTCTGGCCGTCAACCGCGCATATACGGATAGTCATAGGACGCTGCCGGTACGAACGTTTCCTTGATCGTTCTCGGAGAAACCCAGCGCGTCAGATTCCACATCGACCCCGCCTTGTCGTTGGTTCCACTGGCGCGCGCGCCGCCGAACGGCTGCTGACCGACGACCGCTCCAGTCGGCTTGTCGTTGACGTAGAAATTGCCGGCGGCGTTGCGCAGCGCCTGCTTGGCTTCCAGAATCGCGGCCCGGTCGCGCGCGAATACGGCGCCGGTCAGCGCATAGGACGAGGTTGAATCGATCGTTGCCAGCATCTCGGACCAGCGTGCGTCGGGATAGACATGAATCGCCAGCAGCGGCCCAAAAAACTCGTTCAACATCAGAGAGTGGCGCGGATCGTCGACTTCGAACACGGTAGGGGATACGAAATAGCCCTGTTCGTCGGAACAGGTGCCGCCGGCAATCAGCCGCACGCCGGCGGCATTCCTGGCCTCGTCTATCACGGCGGCCAGCCGACGATAGGCGACGCCGTCGATCACCGCTCCCATGAAGTTGCCGAAATCGCGGACGTCGCCCATGCGGATCGAGGCGATCTGCTCCTGTAGACGGGCTTTCAGGCTCGGCCACAGGCTCTGCGGGATATAGGCACGCGATGCCGCGCTGCACTTTTGTCCCTGATATTCGAACGCACCGCGGATCAATGCCGCCACCACCGCCGCCTCGTCGGCGGACGGATGGGCGACCACGAAATCCTTGCCCCCGGTTTCGCCGACCATGCGCGGGAAGTTGCGATAGCGGTCGAAGCGGCCACTGACCGTCTGCCACAGCGCGCGAAAAACCTCCGTCGATCCGGTGTAATGGATGCCTGCCAGCGCCGGGTGTGCGAGGACGCGATCGGAAATGGCGACCGGATCGCCCGGCACGAAGTTGATGACGCCCGGCGGCAAGCCGGCTTCCTGCAGCAATTCCATCAGCAGGAAGTTGCTGAGCAGGGATTTGTCGCTGGGTTTCCAGACCACGGTGCCGCCCATCAGGACCGGCGCCGACGCCAAGTTGCCGGCGATCTCCGTGAAATTGAACGGGGTGACCGCGTACACGAAGCCTTCCAGCGGGCGGTAGTCGATCGTATTCCAGCAGCCGGCGCTGGAAGCCGGCTGCTCCTGGTAAATACGGGTGGCGAAAGCGACATTAAAGCGCAGGAAGTCGGCCAGTTCGCAGGCGCTGTCGATCTCCGCCTGATAGACCGTCTTGCTCTGCCCCAGCATGGTTGCCGCATTCAGGCGTGCACGCCACGGTCCGCTCAGCAGTTCGGCCGCCTTCAGGAAGATCGCTGCACGATCGGCGAACGGCATCTCGGCCCATGACTGCTGCGCCGTCAACGCCGACTCGATCGCGACATCGACCAGCGCGGTGTCCGCCAGACCGGCCTCGCCGAGCACCAGGCCATGATCATGGGGTGCGCGCACGGTCATGCTGGCGGTCGTCGGACACACCTTCCCGTCGACGATCGGGGCGATGTCGGTTTTGGCTGAACACAAGTCCTGCAATGCGCCTTCCAACCGCAGCCGTTCGGGCGACCCGGCCAGATATTGATGGATCGGCTCGTTCGCCGGCACCGGAGGAATGGTCTGAAAATCCATCGCGCCTTACCCCATCCACTGGCTGACCGGCGCCGCGGTGTCTTGCAACGGCTGGCAAATGATATCGACTAATGCAGGGCCGCCGTATTCGATGGCGGCCTTCAACACTGCGTCCAGCTTGGACGGATCTTCGACGCGCCAGGCCTTGACGCCATAGGCTTCCGCCACGCGCGCATGGTCGGTCCGTCCGAAATCGACTGAAAAATAGCGCTCGTCGTAACCGGCCTTCTGGCTCGCCTTAATCCATCCATAGACGGAATTGGAAAGTACGATCATCAGCAGCGGGATCTTGCGCCGCACGATGGTTTCCATTTCACCAACCGTAAAACCGAAGCTGCCGTCCCCCATGACCGACACCACCTTGGAGCCCGGCCGGCCGAACGCGGCGCCGATCCCTGCCGCCATCGAAAACCCGAGCGCCCCGTGCGCGCGGTTGGTAATGAAATAGCGTCCCGCCCTGGAAGCCTCGAAATAGGCGGAAAAGTAGGGACAAGGCGTTCCTGGATCGGCCACCACCACGGATTCAGCTGGCAGTAGCCGATTCAACGCATCGACCACCCGCTCTGGTTTGATAGGCGCATCTTCCGAAGCCGCCAGCGGGGCAAATGCCTCCAGTTTCGAACCTTTGGCCTTGGCCACGATGGCCTTGCCGTCGGCTGCGTCGGAAGGCCGCCGCGCAATGCGGGCCTGCACTTCCTGTTGCAGGGATTGCAGTGCCAACAGCGCGTCGCCGACCATCGCCACCTCGGTGCGATAGTTGGCAGCGATGGCCATCGGATCGGAATCGATGTGCAGAATCGGCACGTCGCGGCTCGGAAAACGCCAGTGTTCCGTCGACGTCGAGCCGGCCCGGCAGCCGATCAGCAAGACCAGATCGGCGGCTGCAATCACGGCCCGGGTGGCCAGGATGCCGCCATTGGAGCCGACCACACCAGCATTCAATGGATGGGTGTCGGCCAGGCTGCCCTGGCCGCTGACGGTGGTGCACACCGGTGCGTTCAAGGTTTCAGCCAGGGCCGCAAGTGCATCGCAGGCACCGGCGATCACGACGCCACCACCGCACAGGATCACCGGCGCACGGGCGGCGACCAGCTTGTCCGCGGCGCGAGCGATGGCCTCCGGATCGGGGCTGGAACGCATGGCCGGAAATCGATCATGTCCCGGCTGCGCCCAGACGTCGGCAGCATCCACATCGTGATGCTGGACGTCATAGGGGAGGCACAAATGCGCCGAGCCCGGGCGGCCAGTGGTCATCGCCCGGAACGCCGCGCGGACCGCGCCGGGAATCTGGTCGGCACGGTCGATCGTGGTATTCCATTTGGTCAACGGGCGGTACAAGCCCTCCTGGTCCAACTCGGTCAACGGATACTTGCCACGCGACCCGACCGAAACGTCTGACGTAATACCGAGCACCGGAATCGACGATTCGTTCGCCTCGACCAGGCCCGGCAACAGATAGGTGGCGCCACCGCCGCTGGGCCCCTCGCAGACACCCACCTTGCCGGTGACGCGGGCGTAAGCGTCCGCCATGTAGCCGGCACTGCGCTCATCGCGCGTCAACACGTGATCGATGCCATGATCGAGGCGATGGAGCGCATCGTAAAACGGCAGACTGGTATCTCCGCACAGGCCGAAGATATGCTTGACCCCGTTCAGTTGCAGCATGCGCACCATTGCTTCGGCGCCGTTCAATTGCGTCATGACATGTCCCTTATGTCGTGGATATTTTTGCCGTGAGCTTCGCGGATTTCGCGCCCGCCAAGCCAGTCGATGAGCTTCAATTCAATGTATACATAATTATATACATCAAAGAATACATATCAAGCTCTTTTTTGCGCGACAAAAACCCACGGTGAAAAATCACCGGGACCAAGTAGATCGGGGTCAATGAACGGCCCGCTTGCGCGGCGTGCGCGGGCTGGCTACAGCGCGGCCGCTTCGATACCAAGCTCGATGAGCGGGACGGCGCGGCATGCTCCGCCGATAGTTAGTAGGAAGGAAAATCCCGCCA
>JBAUJK010000423.1:0-4029 GCA_049683695.1 Burkholderiaceae bacterium | reverse complement strand
GTGTTGCGGCCGGCAGAGGCAAAAAAAAGCGCGGCCGCGGCCGCGCTGAAGACCACAACGAGAGACTGTTCCTACTTGACCCGGCCTTCCTTCCATGCCTGCAGCAGCTTGTCGTAGGCGATGGTTTCACCCTTCGGCTTTTCGTCGGCCAGCTTCTTCCACGGCGCGCCCCGGTCCGACAGCCACTTGTTCGGGTCGCCCTTCGGGTTCAGCTTCGGCGCGCAATGCTTCATGCCGGCGCGCTGCAGGCGGCTCATCACCGAATCCATTTCGTCGGCCAGGTTGTCCATCGCCTGCTGCGGCGTCTTTTCGCCGGTGACGGCGACCGCGACGTTCTTCCACCACAGCTGCGCCAGCTTCGGATAGTCCGGCACGTTGGTGCCGGTCGGCGTCCACGCTACCCGCGCCGGGCTGCGATAGAACTCGATCAGGCCGCCGTACTTGTCGGCGTTCTTGGTGAAGTATTCGTGGCGGATGTCGGAATCGCGCACGAAAGTGAGGCCGACGATCGACTTCTTCAGCGATACCGTCTTGGCGTTGACGAACTGCGCGTACAGCCAGGCGGCGGCCTTGCGGTCCGGCGGCGTCGACTTGAAGAAGGTCCAGGAGCCGACGTCCTGGTAGCCGTTCTGCATGCCGTCCTTCCAGTACGGGCCGTGCGGTCCGGGCGCCATGCGCCACTTCGGCGTGCCGTCGCTGTTGACCACCGGGCCGGCCTTGGTCAGCGGCGCGGTGAAGGCGGTGTACCAGAAGATCTGCTGCGCGATCTCGCCCTGGCCAGGCACCGGGCCGGCTTCCGAGAAGGTCATGCCCATCGCCTGCGGCGGCGCGTACTTCTTCATCCAGTCGATGTACTTGGTCAGCGCGTAGACCGCCGCCGGCGAATTGGTGGCGCCGCCGCGCGCCACCGAGGCGCCGACCGGCGTGCACTTGTCGTCGGCGACGCGGATGCCCCATTCGTCGACCGGCAGGCCGTTCGGGATGCCCTTGTCGGCGGAGCCGGCCATCGACAGCCAGGCGTCGGTGAAGCGCCAGCCGAGCGATGGGTCCTTCTTGCCGTAGTCCATGTGGCCGTAGATCTTCTTGCCGTCGATTTCCTTGACGTCGTTGGTGAAGAAGGCGGCGATGTCTTCATAGGCCGACCAGTTCTGCGGCACGCCCAGCTCGTAGCCATACTTGGCCTTGAACTTGTCCTGCAGGTCCTTCCTGGCGAACAGGTCGGCACGGAACCAGTACAGGTTGGCGAACTGCTGGTCCGGCAGCTGGTATAGCTTGCCGTCCGGCGCGGTGGTGAAGCTGGTGCCGATGAAATCCTTCAGGTCGAGGCCGGGGTTGGTGAATTCCTTGCCGGCGCCGGCCATGTAGTCCGACAGCGGTTCGATCGCACCGTAGCGGTAGTGGGTGCCGATCAGGTCGGAATCGGAAATCCAGCCGTCGTAGATGCTCTTGCCGGACTGCATCGAGGTCTGCAGCTTCTCGACCACGTCGCCTTCCTGGATGATGCTGTGGTTGACCTTGATGCCGGTGATTTCCTCGAAGGCCTTGGCCAGCGTCTTCGACTCGTAGACATGGGTGTCGATGGTTTCCGACACCACGTTGATTTCATTGATGCCCTTTTGCTTCAGCTTGGCGGCGGTATCGATGAACCATTTCATTTCGTCCTGCTGCTGCGCCTTGGACAGCGTCGACGGCTGGAATTCTTCCGCGATCCACTTGTCGGCCGCCTTCATGTCGGCCCACGAGGAACCCGATGCCAGCAGCATGGAGGCCGCCGCGATGGCGGTGAGTCGTAGTCTCATTGTTGTCTCCTAGAAAACCCTTCCTAAAGACTGAGCATGAGGCGGAGGAAAGGGATCCGTCCCATGTACAACGCTGTCGATCCGTACTTCGATTGCGCCGTCAACCCCAGCGCATTACCGCCAACACCAATAAAAAACCGAGCGCGGCGCCGATGCCCTGGTGCAGGTCGGTCAGCCCGGCCCAGATCAGGTTCAGGTAGGCCGCCGCCAGGAGGCCGATGAACAGGCGGTCGCCGCGGGTGGTCGGCAGCGGCAGCCAGCCGCGCCGTTCGACTGTCGGCGAGCGAATCTGCCAGATCGTCATGCCGACCAGCATCAGCACGACCGCGATGAAGAAAATCGCCACCGGCGGCGTCCACGCCATCCATGCGAATGCGTCCTGCATCACACCCTCCCCATCGCGAAGCCCTTGGCGATGTAGTGCCGCACGAACCAGATCACCAGTGCGCCCGGCACGATGGTCAGGATGCCGGCCGCCGCCAGCACGCCCCAGTCCATGCCGGCGGCCGACACCGTGCGCGTCATCACCGCCGCGATCGGCTTGGCGTCGACCGAGGTCAGCGTGCGCGCCAGCAGCAGTTCGACCCAGCTGAACATGAAGCAGAAGAACGCGGTGACGCCGACGCCGGACTTGATCAGCGGCAGGAAGATCTTGATGAAGAAAGTCGGGAAGCTGTAGCCGTCGATGTAGGCGGTCTCGTCGATCTCCTTCGGTACGCCCGACATGAAGCCTTCCAGGATCCAGACCGCCAGCGGCACGTTGAACAGCATGTGCGCCAGCGCCACCGCCAGGTGCGTATCCATCAGCCCAACCGTCGAATACAGCTGGAAGAACGGCAGCAAAAACACCGCCGGCGGCGTCATGCGGTTGGTCAGCAGCCAGAAGAACAGGTGCTTGTCGCCCAAAAATGAGTAGCGCGAAAACGCATACGCGGCCGGCAGCGCGACGCCAACCGACAGCACCGTGTTGATGGCGACGTAGATCATCGAATTGATATAGCCGCTGTACCAGGACGGATCGGTGAAGATGGTCTTGAAGTTGTCCAGCGTCAGCGCCTGCGGCCACATGGTCATGACGCCGACGATTTCCTCGTTGGTCTTCAGCGACATGTTCAGCATCCAGTAGATCGGCAGCAGCGAGGCCAGCAGGTACAGCAGCAGGATCGGCGTCGACAGGCGTTTGCTCATCATGATTTGTCCCCGGTGCCGAGCCGTTGCATCCAGTTGTAGAGGATGAAGCAGAACAGCAGGATGATGAAGAAGTAGATCAGCGAGAAGGCCGCCGCCGGCCCCAGGTCGAACTGGCCGACCGCCTTTTGCGTCAGGTACTGCGACAGGAAGGTGGTGGCGTTGCCGGGGCCGCCGCCGGTCAGCACGAACGGCTCGGTGTAGATCATGAAGCTGTCCATGAAGCGCAGCAGCACCGCGATCATCAGCACGTTGCGCAGCTTCGGCAGCTGGATGAAGCGGAACACCGCCCAGCGCGAGGCGCCGTCGATCTTCGCCGCCTGGTAGTAGGCATCGGGAATCGCGCGCAGGCCGGCGTAGCACAGCAGCACCACCAGCGGCGTCCAGTGCCAGACGTCCATCGCCAGTACCGTGGTCCAGGCGTCGATCGAATCGCCGGTGTAGTTGTAATCGATGCCGGCGCGATTGATCGCGTAGCCGAGCAGGCCGATGTCGCCGCGGCCGAAGATCTGCCAGATGGTGCCGACCACGTTCCACGGGATCAACAGCGGCAGCGCGATCAGCACCAGCGACAGCGACGCCTTCCAGCCCGAGGCCGGCATCGCCAGCGCGATCAGGATGCCGAGCGGGATCTGGATCGCCAGCACCGACAGCGAAAACAGCAGCTGCCGCAGCAGTGCGCCGTGCAGTTCCGGATCGCGCATCACGTCCTTGAACCATTCGGTGCCGACGAACACCTTCTGCGTCGGACCGAGAATGTCCTGCACCGAATAATTGACGATCGTCATCAGCGGCAGGATCGCCGAGAACGCCACTGTCAGCAGCACCGGCAGGATCAGGAACCAGGCGCGGTTGTTGTAGGTTTTCATCAGGCCACCCGTTTGTCGTCGACGTAGTACAGCGTGCGCTGCGGCGGAAAGCGCAGCCAGACCCGGCCGCCGCCGGGAGCCGGCGGCGTGCGCAGCTTGGCCGCCACCGTGTGCGGGCCGAGCCGGAATTCGGCCAGCGTGTGGGTGCCGAGGTCGCGCGCGCTGTGCAGCGT
>JBAUJK010000422.1:0-6050 GCA_049683695.1 Burkholderiaceae bacterium | reverse complement strand
TGCTGGTGCCGCCGAACGATGCGGCGGCGCTGGCGGACGGCGTCGCCGCGCTGTTTGCGCGCGAACTGCCGGCGCTGGGTGCGAACGCACGCCGCAAGATGGTCGAGCAGTACGACTGGGACATCATCGTGCCGCAGCTGATCGTGCGCTACGCCGGTCTGCTGGCATCGCCGCAGCGCGCCGAGCTGGAGGCGGGCGCCGCCTATGCCACCGAATGAGCTGAATGACCTCGGGCGGACGCTGTGCGTGTCGCTGCATGACGTCGCACCGGCCACCTGGCCGCAATGCGCGCGGCTGCTGGCGGCGATCCGCGAGGTGGCACCGATTCCGCTGACGCTCCTGGTGGTACCGGCCTACCACCGGCTGCCGGTGGCGGATGCAGTCGCCTTCGACCGCCGGCTCGAGGCGCGGCTGGCGGCCGGCGACGAACTGGCGCTGCACGGCTTCGCCCACCTGGACGAGGGACCGCCGCCGGCCGGCTGGCGGCAGCGCTTCGTGCGCCGCGTCTACACCACCGGCGAAGGCGAATTTGCCGCGCTGGACGCCGGCGAGGCCGAGCGGCGCATCGCGCAGGGGCTGGACTGGTTTGCGCAGCGGCAGTGGCCGGTGGCCGGCTTCGTCGCGCCGGCCTGGCTGCTGGGTCCGGGCGCGTGGCAGGCGCTGGCGCGCTTCCCGCTGCGCTACACCACCACGCTGCGTCATTTCCATCTTCTGCCGCAAGGGCAGGCGCTGCTGGCGCCGAGCCTGGTGTATGCGGCACGCAACCGCACTGGCCGCTGGCTGTCGGCACGCCGCAACGACCTGCTGACGCGGCTGCAGGCCGGGCGGCCGCTGGTGCGGCTCGGCCTGCATCCGGCGGATGCCGCCTATCCGGAACTGGTGCGCCATTGCCAGCACCTGATCGAAGGCTTGCTGGCGACCCGGCAGGCGCTGACCAAGGCCGATTTCGCGCTGAGGCTGCAGGCCGATTGGGCCGACGCCGCGCTGCCGGCCGAAGCGCACGCCGCCTGAACTCGCGCGTCCAAAAAAGAAACGCCGCCCCGTTTACTGCGGGACGGCGCAAGCTGCGTTGCGGCGGCGCGGAATTCAGGCGCCCAGGATGCGCTGGTGGAAATCCAGGTGATCCTCGATGAAGGTCGAGATGAAGTAATAGCCGTGGTCGTAGCCGGGCTGGCGGCGCAGCGTCAGCGGCTGGCCGGCGGCGGCGCAGGCGGCTTCGAAGCGCTCCGGCAGCAGCTGCTTTTCCAGGAACTGGTCGTCGGTGCCCTGGTCGATCAGGATGCCGTGCGGGAAGGGCGCCTTCAGCCCCCGCATCAGTTCGCTGGCGTCGTAGGCGCGCCAGCTGTCGCGGTCGGCGCCGAGATAGCCGGAGAACGCCTTTTCGCCCCACGGGCACTGCATCGGCGCAGCGATCGGCGCGAACGCCGATACCGACCGGTACAGCTCCGGGTTCTTCAGCGCGATGGTCAGCGCGCCGTGTCCGCCCATCGAATGGCCGAAGATGCCGACGCGGTCGGCGCGCGCCGGGAATTGCGCCAGCACCAGTTCGCGCAGCTCGTGTGCCACGTAGCTGTACATCCTGTAGTGCCCGCTCCACGGCGCTTCGGTGGCGTCGACGTAGAAGCCGGCGCCGACGCCGAAGTCCCAGCTGTCGGTTTCGCCGTCGATGCCGGCACCGCGCGGGCTGGTGTCGGGCGCCACCAGCATGATCCCGTGGCGGGCGGCAAAGCGCTGGGCGCCGGCCTTGATCATGAAGGTCTCTTCGGTGCAGGTCAGGCCGGCCAGGTAGAACAGCACCGGCACCGGGCCGTGCTGCGCCTGCGGCGGCTGGTACACCGAAAAGCGCATCGGCAGGCCGATCGTCGCCGAGGCGTGGCGGTAGAAGCCCTGCGTACCGCCGAAGCAGCGGTGCTGGCTCAAGGTTTCCATCATCGCGGCCATCCTTAGTACAGCACGACCGACCGGATCGACTCGCCGCGCTTCATCAGCTCGAAGCCGTCGTTGATCCGCTCCAGCGGCAGAGTGTGCGTGATCAGGTCGTCGATGTTCAGCTTGCCGTCCATGTACCAGTCGACGATCTTCGGCACGTCGGTGCGGCCGCGCGCGCCGCCGAAGGCCGAGCCTTCCCACTTGCGGCCGGTGACCAGCTGGAACGGCCGCGTCGAAATTTCCGCGCCGGCCTCGGCCACGCCGATGATGATCGAGCGGCCCCAGCCCTTGTGCGTGCATTCCAGCGCCTGCCGCATCACCTGGGTGTTGCCGATGCATTCGAAGCTGTAGTCGGCGCCGCCGTCGGTCAGCTGGACGATCGCGTCGACGATGTTTTCATGCTCCTTCGGATTCAGGAAATGCGTCATGCCGAACTTGCGCGCCATTGCTTCGCGCTCCGGGTTCAGGTCGATGCCGATGATCTTGTCGGCGCCGACCATCTTGGCCCCCTGGATCACGTTCAGGCCGATGCCGCCGAGGCCGAACACTGCCACGTTGGCGCCGGCTTCGACCTTGGCGGTGAACAGCACCGCGCCGACTCCGGTGGTGACGCCGCAGCCGATGTAGCAGACCTTGTCGAACGGCGCGTCGGAGCGGATCTTGGCCAGCGCGATTTCCGGCACCACGATGTAGTTGGAAAAGGTCGACGTACCCATGTAGTGGAAGATCGGCTTGCCGTCCAGCGTGAAGCGCGAGGTGGCGTCCGGCATCAGGCCGCGGCCCTGGGTGGAGCGGATCGCCTGGCACAGGTTGGTCTTGCGCGACAGGCAGAACTTGCACTCGCGGCATTCCGGCGTGTACAGCGGGATCACGTGGTCGTCCTTTTTCAGGCTCTTGACGTTGGGGCCGACCTCGACCACCACGCCGGCGCCTTCATGGCCGAGGATCGCCGGGAAGATGCCTTCCGGGTCGGCGCCGGACAGCGTGTAGTAGTCGGTGTGGCAGATGCCGGTGGCCTTGACTTCGATCAGCACTTCGCCGGCGCGCGGCGCACCCAGTTCGACTTCCTCGATCGTCAGCGGCGCTCCGGCCTTCCATGCGACTGCTGCTTTGGTCTTCATCGTGTTCAAACTCCGTGTGGCGACGGCAAGGGCCGTCGGGTTGCAGGATGGGAATGGGGAAAGGTTGCCGGCCGCGCATCGCCGCGCTGGCCGGCCGGGATATTGAATATTACTTCTTGGCGCTGCTGATGACGCCTTCGGCGAACCAGTCCATCTTGCCGAGCTGCGCTTCCGGGTAGACGCTGCCGGCGGCCACGCGCACGCTGCCGGCCTGGTCCTTGATCGGGCCGGCGAACACGTTCAGCTTGCCGGAGGCGATTTCCTGTTCCTTGGCGCGCACCAGCGCGGCGACGTCGGCCGGCACGCCGGGGCCGAACGGCGCCATCTTGACCACGCCTTCCTTGATGCCGCCGAAGTACAGGCTGCCCTTCTGGGTGCCGGCCATGACGTTCTTCGCGGTCTGAGTGAAAAAGTCGCCCCAGTTGTGGGTCAGGCCGGTCAGGTACTTGGTCGGCGCGTACTTCGACATGTCGGAATGGAAGGAAATCGCCCACACGCCTTTTTCCTCGGCCGCCTGCAGCGGGCTCGGGGTGTCGGTGAAATGGGTCATGACGTCGGCGTTCAGGTTCATCAGCACCAGCGCCGCCTCGCGTTCCTTGCCTGGATCGTACCAGGAGTTGACGAAGATCACGCGCACCTCGGCCTTCGGATTGACGCTGCGGGCGCCGAGGATGAAGCCGTTGATCGCCCACATCACGTCCGGCACCGGGTGCGGAGCGACGTAGCCGATCACGTTGCTCTTGGTCATCTTGCCGGCGACGATGCCGGACAGATAGCTGCCTTCATGCCACTTGGCGTTGTAGCCGCCGAAATTCGGCGCCGTCAGGTAGCCGCTGCCGACCGTGTAGTAGCAGCCCGGATTGCGTTTGGCAACCTTCAGCACCGGGTTCATGTAGCCGAACGAGGCGGCGAAGATCAGCTTGCAGCCGTCGGCGGTCAGTTCGCGCGCGACCCGCTCGGAATCCGGTCCCTCGTTGGTGTTGGGCACCGCCCGTACCGCGACCTGGGAGCCGAGGTTCTTTTCCAGCGCCTGCCGTCCCAGATCCATCTGGTAGGCGTAGCCGGCGTCGCCGACCGGCCCCAGGTAAATGAAGCCGACCTTCAGCGGATCGGCGGCGCGCGCCGTCGCCCACGGTATTCCGGGGGCGCTGGCGGCCAGCATTGCGGTCAGTACGGTACGACGTTTCATCCTGTCTCCTCAGTGAACGGCCGTGGCCAAAAAAACGGGTCTCATTATCGACGCATGGCGCCTTGTGCGTGGGATGCCGGCTCCAGCGCCGGCGCCACCGGGAAGATGCCGGCCATGACGATGAAGCCGGGAATGCGCTTGACGCGGTCGGTCCAGCGCCGCACCGCCGGATAATCGATCAGCGAGATGCCGCCCTCGTCGGCCAGCATCACGTACGGGAAGCAGGCCAGATCGGCGATGGTCGGGGCATCGCCGCCGCACAGCCAAGAGCGGCCTTCGCTTTCCTCGAACCACAGGTGTTCGTCGAGGATGCGCAGCAGCTGGTGCGCACGCGCGCGGCACTGGGCGACGTCGAAATCGTAGAAGAACAGGTCATGCAGGCGCGCCGCCGAGATCGAGCCGGTCAGGCCGTCGGCGAATGCCAGCCACATGTTGACCTTGCCGAGCGTTTCCGGCTGGTCGAGCGGATACCAGCGGCGGCTGGCGTCGTAGCGGCTGGCCAGATAGACCAAGATCGCCTGCGCATCGCGCAGCAGCAGCTCGCCGTCGCGCAGCGCCGGCAGCTGGCCAAGCGGATTGACGCGCAGGAAGGCTTCCGACTTGTGCTGGCGCGACGGGAAGAATTCGACGTCTTCGGTCCGGTAGGACAGGCCGAGGATGTTCAGCAGCAGCCGCACCTTGTAGCAGTTGCCGGACAGTTCGTAGTCGTAGAGGGTGATCATGGGGCCTCGCTGCGGTTCAAAGGTCGAGCACCAGCGTGCCGCCGCGCGCGCGCGACACGCACGGCATCAGGCATTTGCCGGACGCCTTTTCGGCGGCCGACAGGTACAGGTCGTGGTGCTCCAGCTCGCCCGCCACCACCTCGGTGAAGCAGGAGCCGCACACGCCCTGTTCGCACGACGCCTCGACCGCGACGCCCTGCTCATGCAGCGCCTGCAGCAACGTCTGGCCGCGGGCGACCTCGAACTCGCGCGCCGAGCGCTGCAGCCGCACCGTGAACGGCTCGCCGGGCGCCGGCTGGGCATCGTTCCTGAAATATTCGAAATGGATGTCGTCGGCGCCGATGCCGCCGGCCGCCGCGGTTGCCTTAACCATCTCCAGCATCGGGCCGGGGCCGCAGGCGTAGACCTTGGACTGCTCCAGCGGCCGCCCGTGCAGGATGTCGCGCAGCGTCGCCGCGGTCTGGCCGCCGTCCAGCCCGAGGTGCAGCCGCACCGCATCGCCCAGCGCCGCCAGCCGCTCGCGGAACGACACATACTGCTCACCGCGCACGAAATAGTGCAGCTCGAACGGCTGGCCGCCGGCATGCAGCGCCTGCGCCATCGACAGCAGCGGCGTGATGCCGATGCCGCCGGCGACCAGGATCGGCCGCTTGCCGGACGGCGCCAGCGGGAAGGTGTTGCGCGGCACCGAGGCCTGCAACAGCGTGCCTTCGCGCACGTCGTCGTGCATCGACCGCGAGCCGCCGCGCGAATCCGGTTCGCGCTTGATGCCGATGACGATGGTGTCGCGCTCGGCCGGGCCGTTGACCGCCGAATACTGGCGCACCAGCCCGCACGGCGTGGTCAGGTTCAGGTGCGCGCCCGGCGCCAGCGCCGGCAGCGGCGTCAAGTCGGCCGCGGCCAGCTCGAGCGAGATCACGCCTTCCGATTCCTGCTGCCGGCGCACCACGCGGCAGCTGAATTCGCGCTTCGGCGGCCGCCGCACCGGCAGCAGCTTGTGCATCGGCACCGTCGGCTCGGCCGCCGCTTCGGCCGCTGGCGCGACGCTTTCCAGCGCGGCGCGCAGCGCATTCATCTGCTGCGCGTGAT
>JBAUJK010000421.1:0-1661 GCA_049683695.1 Burkholderiaceae bacterium | reverse complement strand
CATCGACGCCGCGCAGGCGCTGGCCTGCGGGCTGGCGGACCGGGTGGCGGCCGGCACCGAGGCGCTGGACGAGGCGCTGCCCCAGCTGCTGGACGACGTCTTGCGCTGCGCGCCGGGCGCGGTGGCGGCGACCAAGGAGATCCTGGCGCGGCAGGCAGACCGGCAGGTTCTGGACCAGGTATTGGACTTCGGCGCACAGCACTTCGCCGCCGCGCTGCGCGGCGACGAAGTGGCCGAGGGTCTGCAGGCCTTTATCGACAAGCGCCGCCCGGTCTGGGCTGGCGTGGAGCGTTAGCGTTCATGCAAACCATCCTGATCGCCAACCGCGGCGAAATCGCGCTGCGGATCATGCGCACCGCGCGCCGCCTGGGTTATCGAACGCTGGCGGTGTATTCGGACGCCGATGCCGGCGCTCCGCATGTGCGGGACGCCGACGACGCCTGCCGCATTGGTGGCGCCGCCGCCCGCGATTCCTCCCTGAAGATCGACGCCATGCGGGCCGCCGCGCGCGGCCACGGCGCCGACGCAATTCATCCCGGCTATGGCTTCCTGGCGGAAAACGCTGATTTCGCGCAGGCGGTGCAGGAAGCCGGACTGACCTGGATCGGACCGCCGCCGGCAGCGATGCGGGCGATGGGCAACAAGGCCGAAGCCAAGCGCACGCTGGCCGGTCGCGATGTGCCGCTGCTGCCCGGCTATCAGGGGCAGGGCCAGGCCGATGCCACGCTGCTGCGCGAAGCGGTGCGCATCGGGCTGCCGCTGATGATCAAGGCTGCTGCCGGCGGCGGCGGACGCGGCATGCGGCTGGTGCTGCAGGAGGCGGAACTGGCGCCGGCGCTGCAGCGCGCCCGCTCCGAGGCGCAGCAGGCGTTCGGCAGCGGCGAGCTGATCCTGGAGCGCGCGCTGATGGCGGCGCGCCACGTCGAGGTGCAGATATTCGCCGACAGCCACGGCAACGTGGTGCACCTGGGCGTGCGCGACTGTTCGGTGCAGCGTCGCCACCAGAAGCTGGTCGAGGAAACGCCGTCGCCGGCGGTCTCGCCGGCGCAGCGCGTGCGGCTGGGCGCGGCGGCGGTGGAGGCGGCGCGCGCCTGTGGCTACGTCGGCGCCGGCACGGTCGAATTCCTGCTGGATGCGCAGGGCGCCTTCTGGTTCATGGAGATGAATACCCGGCTGCAGGTCGAGCATCCGGTGACCGAGGCGATCACCGGCGTCGACCTGGTCGAGTGGCAGCTGCGGATCGCCGCCGGCGAAGCGCTGCCGCTGACGCAGGAACAGATCGACGCCCGGCTGGCCGCCGGTGGCCATGCGATCGAGGTGCGGCTGTGCACGGAAGACCCGGTGCGCGATTTCCTGCCGCAGGCCGGCACGGTCGGCCTGTGGCGTCCGCCGCAACAGCTGCGGGTCGAGCATGCGCTGGTGGACGGCCAGACGATCTCGCCGCATTACGACTCGATGGTGGCCAAGCTGGTCGCGCATGCCGATACGCGCGACGCGGCGTGCCGCCTGCTGGCGCGCGGGTTGGACGACTGCGCGCTGCTGGGCCTGCCGACCAACCAGGATTTCCTGCTGGCCTGCCTGCGACATCCGGCGTTTGTCGCCGGCCAATTCGATACCGGCTTCGTCGCCGAACATTTCCCGCCGGCGGCGCGCCAGCCGGC
>JBAUJK010000420.1:0-2273 GCA_049683695.1 Burkholderiaceae bacterium | reverse complement strand
GCCGCAGCCAAGCCGGCAGCGAAGAAGGCCGCAGCGCCGAAGGCAGCAGCCAAGACGGCAGCGAAGAAGCCGGCCGCCAAGGCAGCAGCCAAGCCGGCCGCGAAGAAGGCCGCAGCGCCGAAGGCAGCAGCCAAGACGGCAGCGAAGAAGCCGGCCGCCAAGGCAGCAGCCAAGCCGGCCGCGAAGAAGGCCGCGGCACCGAAGGCCGCAGCCAAGCCGGCAGCAAAGAAGCCAGCCGCCAAGAAGTCCACCGCCAGCGCACCGGCGGTCAAGACCGTGCTGACCCCGGCCGCCGCCTGGCCGTTTCCGACCGGTACCCGTCCGTAAGCGGACGCCGTTTGGAGGCCCGACTCGATTCGGGCACAATACCCGCTACATGACGCCGCGTCGTGTAGCGGGTTTTTTCTTGGGGTAGCCGATGCTGCAGAACATTTTTTCCTTGGTCGTCAATACCGTCGCCAGCGTGCTGGGCGGTGTGCTGCTGCTGCGCTTCTGGATGCAGGTGATCCGCGTGCGGCCGCCGGCGACGATCGGGCAATTCATCTTCCAGATATCGGATTGGCTGGTGCGGTCGCTGCGCCGGCTTTTGCCGGGCGTCGGCGGGATCGACTGGGCCAGCCTGGTTGGCGCCTATCTGATGGCGCTGACGGTGGTGGCGGTCGACCTGTGGCTGGCGGGGGTGTTTTCCTACGGTGCGATCGTGGTGCTGGCGCTGCTGCGGCTGTGCGAATGGATCTTCTATGGCTTCATGGCGTCGCTGATCATCGACGCCGTCTTCAGCTGGGTCAATCCGCACGCGCCGCTGGCGCCGTTCGTGCGCGCACTGAACGACCCGCTGCTGCGGCCGCTGCGCCGCGTAATCCCGCTGGTCGGCAATATCGACCTGTCGCCGCTGGTGGCGCTGGTGCTGCTGCAGATCGGCCTGCGCATCGTCAGCACGGTGCTGGTCGGCGCGCTCTGAAGCAGCCGCCGCAAGCGGGCACCGTCAGAAGCGGTAGCCGAACGCCTGGCGGAACTGCTCCTCGATTTCGGCGCGGCTCGGCGCATGATTCTGACCGCCCTGGCGCGCGATCTTGATTGCGCCCATCAGGCTGGCGAGGCGGCCGGTGGTGGCCCAGTCCATGTCGTGCGTCAGCCCAAACAGCAGGCCGGCGCGGAAGGCGTCGCCGCAGCCGGTCGGATCGATCACGGCTTCAGCCGGCACGCACGGGATGCCAATGCTTTGCCCGCCGGTAAAAATCTCGGCGCCGCGCTCGCCATGCGTGACCACCAGCGCGGTCACCCTTTGCGCGATCTGCGCGAGGCCAAGGCCGGTGCGCTCCATCAGCAGTTCGGCTTCATAGGTGTTGACGGCGACATAGGTCGCCAGTTCGATCAGCGCGCGCAATTCGTCGCCGTTGAACATCGGCAGGCCCTGGCCGGGGTCGAACATGAACGGAATTCCCGACTCGGCGCAGTCGCGCGCATGCTGCAGCATGCCGTCGCGGCCGTCCGGCGCCACGATTGCCAGCTTGACGGCGCCGACATCGGCCACCCGGTTCTGGTGCGACAGCGTCATCGCGCCCGGGTGGAAGGCGGTGATCTGGTTGTTGTCGGCGTCGGTGGTGATGAAGGCTTGGGCGGTGTAGGCGTCGTCGATGGTGCGGATGTGATCGGTGGCGATGTCCAGCCCGCGCAGCCGCTCGAGATACGGCGCGCCGTCGGAGCCGATGGTGGCCATGATGCGCGGCTCGCCGCCGAGCAGCTTCAGGTTGTAGCCGATGTTGCCGGCGCAGCCGCCGAATTCGCGCCGCAGGCTCGGCACCAGGAAGGAGACGTTCACCTTGTGCAGCTGCTCCGGCAGGATCGCCTCGGCGAAGCGGCCGTGAAACAGCATGATGGTGTCGTAGGCAAGCGATCCGCAAATCAGGGAAGCCAGGGTGCAATCCGTTCAGGAAGGAACTGGGTGGCGGGGCGCGCCACCGATTCTGGCATCGATATTATACTGGCAATAGTATTTTTGGAGCCGCTCTATTTGCGCCCGGTATAGGCCGATTTTTCGGCATACTCCCGATTCTCAAGGGTAGAACAGGTAGACCCGATAGCCCGCCGCCTTGGCCGTCGACAGTTCGAAGTAGATGCGCACCGCCTGCTCGCTGGCGGCGGCGAAGCCGGCCGCTTCGCTGGGCGCCGGCAGATAGTCGCGTGGACCGAAGACGCGCCGCACCAGCGGCTGCTCGGCGGCGTCGTTCAGCGTCAGCTCCAGGCTCGGCCAGGCTTCGACGGTGCTGCTG
>JBAUJK010000419.1:0-4352 GCA_049683695.1 Burkholderiaceae bacterium | reverse complement strand
AGCCGGCGCCGGCCGCGCCGCAGAATACGCACAAGGAGTCGACCATCAACTATGAGGTCGACAAGACCATCCGCTACGTGCAGCAGCCGATGGGCGGCGTAAAAAGGCTGTCGGTAGCGGTGGTGGTCAACTACAAGCGCGAGCTGGACGCCGACGGCAAGCTGGTCAGCCGGCCGCTGACCGATGCTGAAAAGGCCCAGATCACCGATCTGGTGAAGGAAGCGATGGGCTACAACAAGGATCGCGGCGACACGCTGAACGTGGTCAACAGCCCGTTCGCCGGCGCCGAAAAACAGGTCGAGCCGGAAATCCCGCTGTGGAAACGGCCGGAATCGCTGGAGCTGGCCAAGCAGGCCGGCAAGTATCTGCTGGCCGGCATCGTGCTGCTGTACCTGTTCTTCGGCTACCTGCGGCCGACTCTCAAGAAGATCGCCAGTCCGCAGCCGGCGGCGCTGCCGGCGCCGGAAGAGGAAGCGGCGGTGGTGCGGATCTCGGCGCAGGCGACGCCGGTCAATGCCGAGCCGGCGCCGCGCGTCTATCAGAGCAACCTCGACCTCGCGCGCAGCATGGCGCGAGAGGATCCGAAAGTGGTGGCCAACGTGGTCAAGAACTGGGTGAACGGGAATGAGTGAACTGGGCGTGCAGAAAGGCGCCATCCTGATGCTGGCGCTGGGCGAGGATGAGGCGGCCGAGGTGATGAAATACCTCGGCCCGCGCGAAGTGCAGAAGCTCGGCGCCGCGATGTCGGTCATGAAGGGCGTGGCCAACGAAGACCTGCAGGTGGTGCTGCAGGAATTCCGCACCGAGACCGAGCTGCAAACGTCGCTCGGATTGGACTCCGACGAATACATCCGCACCGTGCTGACCAAGGCGCTCGGCAGCGACAAGGCCTCGTCGCTGTTGAACCGCATCCTAGGCGGGCGCGACGCTTCCGGCATCGAAAGCCTGAAGTGGATGGACGCGCAGTCGGTGGCCGAATTGATCCGCAACGAGCACCCGCAGATCATCGCCACCATTCTGGTCCACCTGGAGCGCTACCACGCCTGCGAAGTGCTGGACCAGTTCACCGAGCGCTTGCGCAACGACGTCGTGCTGCGCATCGCCACGCTGGACGGCGTGCAGCCGGCCGCGCTGCGCGAGCTGAACGAAGTGCTGACCAAGCTGCTGTCCGGCAACGAGAACCTGAAGAAAAAGCCGATGGGCGGCGTCCGTGCCGCCGCCGAGATCCTCAACTTCCTGTCCGGCGAAAACGAAGCGTCGGTGATGGAAAACCTGAAGGCCTACGACGCCGACATGGCGCAGCGGATCATGGACGAGATGTTCGTGTTCGACAACATCATGGACATCGACGACCGCGGGATCCAGACCATCCTGCGCGAGGTGCAGTCGGACTCGCTGATCATCGCATTGAAGGGCGCGCCGCCGGAACTGCGCGAAAAAATCTTCAAGAACATGTCGCAGCGTGCCGCCGAAATGATGCGCGAAGACCTCGAATCGAAAGGCCCGGTGCGGCTGTCCGAAGTCGAGGCGCAGCAGAAGGAGATCCTGCAGATCGTGCGCCGCCTGGCCGACGAAGGCCAGGTGATGCTGGGCGCCAAGGGAGACGACGCCTATGTCTAGCACGGTGATCCCGAAGGAGCAGATGTCCGCCTTCCAGCGCTGGGAACTGGCGTCGTTCAACGAGCGCCCGGCGCCCGAGCCGGCCCGCCCCGGCATCGAGGAAATCGCCGCCATCCGCGAGGCGGCCCGTGTCCGCGGCCACGAGGAAGGCCGCGCCGAAGGGTTTGCCGAGGGCCGTGCCGCCGGCCTGGCGCAGGGCCGCACCGAAGCTGCCGCCGAAACCGCGCGGCTGCGCCGGCTGGCCGAAACCTTCGGCGCCGACCTGGCGCGCGCCGACGAAGTGATCGCGCGCCAGGCGCTGGAGCTGGCGCTCGACCTGGCGCGGGCGATGCTGAAGACGGCGCTGCCGGCGCGCCCGGAACTGGTGCTGCCGATCGTCGGCGAGGCGATCCGCTACCTGCCGGCGCTGCAGCAGCCGGCGGTGCTGTACCTGCATCCGGACGATGTCGCGCTGGTCAGCGCGCGCATGGGCGACGAATTGCACAAGGCCGGCTGGCGCGTCGCCGCCGAGCCGCAGCTGGAACGCGGCGGCTGCCGCGTCGAGACCGCCAGCAACCAGATCGACGCCAGCCTGCCGACCCGCTGGCAGCGGCTGACGGCCGCGCTCGGCCAGGAATCGGAATGGCTGGCGACCTGAACCCGGCGCCGCCGGCATCGCGTCACGGCCAGCGCTGGCAGGCCTACCTGCGCGACTGCAGCGCGCTGGCGGCGCTGGCCGAGCCGATGCAGGTGTCCGGGCGCGTCACGCGCGTGGCCGGCCTGGTGATGGAAGCGGTCGGCCTGAAGCTGGCGGTCGGTAGCGCCTGCACCGTGCCGCTGGCCAACGGCGCGCGGCTGGAGGCGGAAGTGGTCGGCTTCGACGGCGAGCGGCTGTTCCTGATGCCGCAAAGCGACGTCGAAGGGATCCTGCCCGGCACCCGCGTGTTTCCGGTGGAAGCGGCACACAGCCTGCCGCGCGCCGGCACGGTCGATCATCCGCGCCGCCGCCCGAGCGATCGCGGCCGCCATCTGCCGGTCGGCGACGAACTGCTGGGACGGGTGCTGGACGGCGCCGGCCGTCCGCTCGATACGCTCGGTCCGCTGCGCGCGGCCGCCTCGGCGCCGCTCAACACGCGCGCCGCCAACCCGCTCGGCCGCGCGCCGATCACCGACGTGCTGGACGTCGGCGTCCGGGCGATCAACAGCATGCTGACGGTCGGCCGCGGCCAGCGCATGGGGCTGTTCGCCGGCTCCGGCGTCGGCAAGAGCGTGCTGCTCGGCATGATGGCGCGCTATACCGAGGCCGACGTCATCGTGGTCGGCCTGATCGGCGAGCGCGGCCGCGAAGTCAAGGAATTCATCGAGCAGATCCTCGGCGCCGACGGCCTGGCGCGCTCGGTGGTGGTGGCGGCGCCGGCCGACACGCCGCCGCTGATGCGGCTGCAGGGCGCCGCCTACGCCACCGCGATCGCCGAGCATTTCCGCGACCAGGGCAAAAACGTGCTCCTGATCATGGATTCGCTGACGCGCTATGCGATGGCGCAGCGTGAGATCGCGCTGGCGATCGGCGAGCCGCCGGCCACCAAGGGCTATCCGCCTTCGGTGTTCGCCAAGCTGCCGGCGCTGGTCGAGCGTGCCGGCAACGGCAAGCCGGGCGGCGGCTCGATCACCGCCTTCTACACGGTGCTGACCGAGGGCGACGACCAGCAGGATCCGATCGCCGATTCCGCGCGCGCGATCCTGGACGGTCACATCGTGCTGAACCGCACGCTGGCCGAAGGCGGCCACTACCCGGCGATCGACATCGAGCAGTCGATCTCGCGTGCGATGCACAACATCACCTCGGCCGAGCACCAGGCGCAGGCACGCCGCTTGAAGCAGCTGTACGCGCGCTTCCAGCGCAACCGCGACCTGATCGCGGTCGGCGCCTACAGTGCCGGCAGCGATCCGGTGCTGGACGAGGCGATCGCGCGCCACGACCGCATCGAATCGTTCCTGCAGCAAGGCATCCTGGAGCGGGCCGGCGTTGCCGAGAGCTTGACCCAACTTACCGCTCTGTTCGGCTGATGCCAAGACCGCAATGGAAAATATAATCGGCCTCACAACCCGGAAAACGCCAACCCGACACCGATGACCGCTAGTTTCTGAACCCGATGGCCACCTCTTCCGCAATCCAGACGCTGATCGAACTGGCGACCCAGGACACCGACGAAGCCGCCAAGCGGCTCGGCCAGGCGGTGCGCGCCGGCGATGAGACCGAGCAGAAGCTGGCGCTGCTGCAGCAGTACCGCGCCGATTACGCCGCCCGCTTCCAGGCCAGCATGGCTGCCGGGCTGTCGGCCAGTGGCTACCGCAACTTCCAGGTGTTCATCGACAAGCTCGACCAGGCGATCGCCGGCCAGCAGGAAGTGGTGCGGATAGCGCAGGCGCGGGTGGCGCAGGAGCGCGGCGCCTGGCAAGCCTGCGAGCGCAAGCGCATGTCCTACGACACGCTGGCCGCGCGCGCGCAGAAAGAGCAGCAGAAACAGGACAACCGGCGCGACCAGAAGCAGAACGACGAACACGCCGCGCGCGCCGTGCTGTACAAGCGCTAGCGGCGCCGACCATCGCCTCCGAGCCCGAGCCTCCATTTCCCGACGCCATCCGACCATGAATACCGCCCCGCTCCAGAATCCGGCCACCCTCCTTTCCGCGCCGCCGCCGGCCGGCGCGAAGCCGGCTGCCGCCGAGACACCGTTCAACCAGCTGCTGAG
>JBAUJK010000418.1:0-1913 GCA_049683695.1 Burkholderiaceae bacterium | reverse complement strand
CGCCCGACCCGTCCGACCTGCCGGTCACCTCGATCACCGAAGAACTGGCCTTGCCGACCCTGGAAGAACAGGTGGCGGCGCTGGAACAGCGCGACCAGCGCTATCTGCGCGAGGAAAAGGTGCGCGCCGGCGATACGCTGGCGGTGCTGCTGCAGCGCCTCGGCGTACACGATGCGGCCGCCGCCGCCTTCATCAAGGACGACAGCACCGCGCGCCGCGTACTCGACCTGCGTCCCGGCAAGCGGGTACAGGTGCAGACCGACGACGACGGCAACCTGCAGTGGTTGACCGCCACCGTCGTCAGCGGCCGCGACAGCCCGGTCAAGAACCTGGTGGTGCGCCGCAATGGCGACGGCTTCCAGGCATTCGAAGCGATGGCCGACGTCGAAAAGCGGGTCGAAATGCGCTCCGGCGACATCAAATCCTCGCTGTTCGCCGCCACCGACGCCGCCCAGATTCCGGACAACGTCGCGATCCAGCTGGTCGACATGTTTTCGACTGACATCGACTTCGGCTCCGACCTGCGGCGCGGCGACCGCTTCAACGTCGTCTACGAAACCTTCTGGCAGGGCGGCGAAATGGTGCGCGCCGGGCGCGTGCTGGCGGCCGATTTCTTCAACAACGGCAAGACCCTGCAATCGGTCTGGTTCGAAGAGCCGGGCAGCAACCAGGGCGGCGGCTACTACGGCTTCGACGGCCGGTCGCTGAAAAAGGCGTTCCTCAAATCGCCGCTGGAATTCTCCCGCATCTCGTCCGGCTTCTCGATGCGCGTACACCCGATCTCCGGCGCCTGGAAGGCGCACAAGGGCGTCGACTTCGCGGCCGCCACCGGCACCCCGATCCGCGCCGCCGGCGATGGTACGGTCGACTTCGTCGGCACCCAGAACGGCTACGGCAACGTGGTCCAGATCAAGCACTGGAACAAATATTCGACGCTGTATGCGCACATGAGTCGCTTCGCCGCCGGCATTTCCCGCGGCACCAAGGTCAGCCAGGGCCAGGTGATCGGCTACGTCGGCTCCACCGGCTGGGCCACCGGCCCGCACCTGCACTACGAATTCCGCGTCAACAACGAGCCGCGCAATCCGCTGTCGATCGACGTGCCGAACGCGCAGCCGCTGGCCGGTGCGCAACTGCAGCGCTTCCGCCAGGTGGCGGCTGACATGCAGCACCGCATCGCGCTGCTGCAGAGCACCCAGGCGCCCCAGCTCGCCGCCCGCTAAGGCAACGGCGCCGCCCCGCGCGGCGCCTACGGTCTTCCGATGCCCGACGCTTCCACTGCCCCCGCTCCCGCCTCCGACGGTTCGCTCTACATCGGCCTGATGTCCGGCACCAGCCTGGACGGCGTCGACGGCGTGCTGGCGGCGTTCGCGGACGCCGGGCAGGCGGCGCCGGTACGGACGCTGGCCAGCGCCCATCTGCCGTTCCCGGCCGAACTGCGCGCGGAACTGCTGGCGCTGCAGGCGCCCGGCTTCGACGAAATCGCGCGCGAAGCGCAGGCCGCCAACGCGCTGGCGCGGCTGTATGCAGCCAATGTCGCAGCGCTGCTGCGGCAGGCGCGGCTGGCGCCGGCGGCGATCCGCGCGGTCGGCGTGCACGGCCAGACCATCCGCCATCAGCCGCAGCTCGGCTACACGCGCCAGACCAACCAGCCGGCGCTGCTGGCCGAACTGTGCGGCATCGACGTCATCGCCGATTTCCGCAGCCGCGACGTCGCCGCCGGCGGCCAGGGCGCACCGCTGGTGCCGGCCTTCCACCAGGCGCTGTTCGGCGGCGCAGCCGACGCGCGCGTGGTGCTCAACATCGGCGGCATCGGCAACCTCAGCATCCTGCCCGCCGCCGGCATGGCGGCGCCGGTACACGGCTTCGATACCGGCCCCGGCAACGTGCTGATGGACGCCTGGGTGCAGCGC
>JBAUJK010000417.1:0-5868 GCA_049683695.1 Burkholderiaceae bacterium | reverse complement strand
CAGCCGGCGACGTCGCCGAACGGCGCCAGCGCGCGCGCCGCGGCGGCGGCGAACCGCTCCGGATCGGCAGCGACCTCCGGCAGCGACAGCAAACCGCCCCAGATGCCGCTGTCCGGCCGCCGCTCCAGCAGCACTTGGCCGCGATCCAGCACGACCAGCATCGCCACTTCCCTGTCCGGCCGCGCGCGGGCCAGCTTGCGTTGCGGCAGCTCGGCCACCCGGCCCTCGGCCAGTGCGACACAGCGCTGCCGCAGCGGGCAGCGCGGACAGGATGGCCTGGCGCGCGTGCACAGCGTGGCGCCGAGGTCCATCAGGCCCTGGGTATAGGCTTCGATGCCGTGCTCCGGCAGCAGCGCGGCGGCGCGCCGCCACATCCGGTCTTCGACCGGCTTGGCGCCGGGATAGCCATCGATGCCGAACACGCGGGCGAACACGCGCTTGACGTTGCCGTCCAGGATCGCCGCCCGCGCGCCGCTGGAAAACGCGGCGATCGCCGCCGCCGTCGAGCGGCCGATGCCGGGCAATTCCGCCAAAAGCGCCGGATCGTCCGGAAAGCGGCCGCCGTATCGCTCGACGATCTGCTGCGCGCAACGGTGCAGGTTGCGCGCGCGCGAGTAATAGCCGAGCCCGCTCCAGTGCGCCATCACCTCTTCCGCCGGCGCCGCCGCCAGCGCCGCGACGTCCGGGAAGCGCAGCAGGAAGCGCTGGTAGTACGGGATCACCGCCGCCACCTGGGTCTGCTGCAGCATGATTTCGGAAAGCCAGATACGGTAGGCGTCGCGCGTGTTCTGCCACGGCAGCGCGTGCCGGCCGTGCCGGCGCTGCCAGTCGATCACCGCGGCGGAGAAGGTCGGGTCGGCGAATTCATCCACTGCCGCTGGCGCGGCCGCCAGCCTCTTCATCGACCGGAAACGGCCGCCGGCACGGCAGCGATCGCGGCGTCGAGCTCGGCTGCGAACGCCTCCAGCGTGCGCTTCTGCCGCTCCAGCTCGGACTGCATCTGCTCGAACGCCTCCACCTTTTCCTCCAGACTGTCGGTCGCCAGATGGATCCGTTCGAGCGTCTGCATGCGCTGCTTCAGTTGCTTCTTGTGCTCGCGGATCTGCGCTTCCAGCGGCGCCATCACCACTTTCAGCCACGCTTCGACGTCGCGGTTGGCCTGCAGGAAGCTGTGCTTGACGCGCGACGCGATCGAATCGAAGAACTTCTGCATCAGCACCACCTGACGTGTCGTCATCAGCACCGCAGCGCCGAACTGGCGCTGGTAGACGCCTTCGATCATCCTGATTTCCTGCCGGTACTTGTCGAGCGAGAACGGCATCGGCGCCGACAGCGCCAGCCCGTGCTCGGTGGAGAACTTGCGGTACATCACGCCCATCATTTCGCCGATCTCGTCGGTCTTCTGCCCCGACAGCTCCAGGTTCTGCTGCATGCGGTCGAAGAATTGCTGGACCGCGGACCGAAAGCCGACGGTGAAACGGCTCCGGGCCATCGCCTGGCGCGTGTTGGTGACGTTCGCCTTCAGGACGTCCATGCCGAGGCTGGTGAAGATTTCCGCCGACAGCCGCGCGAACACCGCGCGCGTGCCATGCA
This sequence comes from Burkholderiaceae bacterium, assembly GCA_049683695.1. GTDB lineage: Bacteria > Pseudomonadota > Gammaproteobacteria > Burkholderiales > Burkholderiaceae_D > DATJCV01. The sequence goes on along the minus strand of JBAUJK010000417.1, from coordinate 4,275 downwards.
GCTTCTGCAGGCTGTCGTCGAATTCCTTCTTCTCGATCTCGATGCGCCGCATCATGTGATCGACGATGCTGCGGTTCTTGCCGCGCAGGCTCTTCAGCTCCACCAGCTGCTCGACCACGCTGCGCGCGCGCGCCGCCAGCAGCGCCTGGCGCGACGCTGTCAGCTCGGCCACGCCGGCCGCCAGCTGGGCGCCGATGATGTCGCGCTTGTGCGGGATCAGTTCGGCCGATAGCGCTTCTTCCAACGCCGGCAGCCGGCTTTTTTGCAGCAGCGTGGCATCGCGGCCGATCTTGGCCACCAGCCCCTTCTGCGCCGACACCGGAAACACCTGGCGCGGCGCCAGCCCGAGCGTGGCGGCGACACCGGCCTGCTGGCGCTCGATCTGCGCCTCGACTTCGGCCGGCGAGCGCAACTCGTCCCACATGCTGTCGATCTTGTTCAGCACCACCATACGGCCCGGACCGCCGCCGATGTGGTCGCGCCAGACCTGGATGTCGCTGCGCGTGACGCCGGTGTCGGCGGCCAGCACGAACAGCACCGCGTGCGCATTCGGGATCAGGTTCAGCGTCAGTTCCGGCTCGGTGCCGATCGCATTCAGGCCTGGCGTATCGATGATCACCAGCCCCTGCTTCAAAAGCGGATGCGGAAAGTTGACGATCGCGTGCCGCCAGCGCGAGATCTCGACCATGCCGTCGGCGTCCGGCGCCGGCTCGCCGTCGGCCTCGCCGCCGTCGTACAGGCCATAGGCCTGCGCCTCCTGCAGCGGCACGCGCTTGGTCAGGCTGACCTGGCGAAACGCCTCCAGCATGCCGTCGCCAGACGACACGTCCAGCGGCAGCACGGTCCAGGCCTGGCTCTGCGCCTTGAAGTCGGACGTCGACTGCGTCTCGGCCCGGGTTTCGATCGGCAGCAGCCGGATCGACGGCGGAAAGGTTTCGTCGTACAGCAGCTCGGTCGGGCACATCGTGGTGCGGCCGGCGGCCGACGGCAGAATGCGCTGGCCGTAGTCGGCGAAGAAGATGGCGTTGATCAGCTCCGACTTACCACGCGAAAATTCGGCGACGAAGGCGACCGTCAGCGTGTCGTTCTGCAGCCGCGCCAGCAGACGGTCGATGCGTTCCTCGCCGTCGGCGTCGGCCAGCTGCGCCTGCCGCAGCCAGAGTTGGCAGCGCCGCAGCGCGGTGATCACCCGCTCGCGCCAATCGCCGTATTGCTGAAACTGCTGAATCAGATTGCTCACGTTGTTCCCATTCGCGTTGCGCACCCGGCTGGCACGCCGGTTCAGGTCTGGCAGCGCGCGCAATAGAAAGTCGAGCGCTGCCCCTGCCGGATCTGGCGCAAGGCCGCGCCGCACACGCGGCACGGCTGCCCGGCCCGGTCGTAGACGAAGTAGCTTTGCTGAAAATAACCGGATTGTCCATCGACGCCGATGAAGTCGCGCAGCGAGCTGCCGCCCTGCGCGATCGCCGCCGCGAGTATTTCCCGGATCGCCGGCGCCAATCTAGCATAGCGGGTGAGGCTGATGCGCCCTGCCGGCGTGGCTGGATGGATACGGGCGCGGAACAGGCTTTCCGACGCATAGATGTTGCCGACCCCGACCACGATGTCGCCGGCCAGCAACACCTGCTTGATCGGCGCAGAGCGCCCGCGGGTTTCGCGGTACAGCAGCTCGGCCGAAAAACGCTCTTCCAGCGGTTCGACGCCGAGTCCGCGCAGCAGCGGATGAGCTTCCAGCGGGCCGTCGCCGGCTGCATGCCACAGCACCGCGCCGAAGCGGCGCGGATCGGTCATCCGCATCGCCTGCGCGCCCAGCACCAGGTCGAAGTGGTCGTGCTTCTGCGGCGGCGTCTGTGCCGGCAGGATGCGCAGCCGGCCCGACATGCCGAGGTGCACGATCAGCACGCCATGCTCGAAATGGATCAACAGATACTTGCCGCGGCGGCCGGTGCGCTGCACCGTGCGGCCGCGCAGCTGCTGCTCCAGGTCGGCCGGGAACGGCCAGCGCAAGCCGCTGTGTCGCAGGACGACGGCGGACACGCTGTGCCCTTCGAGGTGCGGCGCGACACCGCGGCGGGTGACTTCGACTTCGGGTAGTTCTGGCATGGAAAATCGGCGAAACGAAAGGAAATGGGCGGCGGCGCGCGCCGGCGGACGACGCGCAACAACCATGACGGCGGCGGTTGACAGTGCCCGCGAACGCCGCCACCATCGACCGCAACCGGCGGTGCGGGCCGCGCCGGCTTCAGCGTAAAATCAGTGTTCGCGGAACTAGCAGGACATCCCTTGAAAAACGCCCTTGTCATTGTAACGCTCTCGCTTCTGGCGGCGTCGTGCGCGTCGCTGCAGCCGGCTCCAGTCGCACCGGAGCCGCAGGCCGCGGCCGAGACCGCGGAGCCGGTCGAGCAGCAGGCCGAGGCCGCTGGCAGCGACGAGGACACGGATGAAGCGCCGGAAGTGGCGCAAAAAGCCGAAAAGCTGCCCGACGTCGCGCTGACCGACGAGATCATGGTCAAGATCCTGGCGGCCGAGATCGCGTTCCAGCGCAACGACTGGCAGTTCGCCTACATCACGCTGCTGGGGCTGGCGCAGCAGACGCGCGATCCGCGCCTGACGCAGCGCGCGACCGAGATCGCGCTGGCCGCCAAGCGGCCCTCCGAGGCGCTGGCGGCGATCCGGCTATGGCACGAGCTGGCGCCCGACTCGGAGCAGGCGACGCAATACTTCCTCGGATTCATCGTCCTGAGCGACAACCTGGAGGAAGCGCAGCCGATCTTCGCCGAGCGGTTGCAGAACGCCGATCCGAAGGCGCGCGGCCCGATGATCCTGCAGATCCAGCGCACGCTGGCGCGCGCGCGCGACAAGCAGGCGGCACTGCCGATGCTCGAAGCGCTGGTCACCCCCTATCTGGCACTGCCCGAGGCACACCTGGCGCTGGCGCAGGCGGCGTTCGCGCGCGGCGACGGCGAGCGTGCGGTCAGCGAAGCGCAGCAGGCGCTGGCGCTCAAGCCCGATTCGCAGCTGGCGGCGCTGACGCTGGCGCAGGTGTCGGCCGACAAGGACGCCGCCGCGCAGGCGCTGCAGACTTTCCTGGTGCGGCAGCCGAAGGCGCGCGAAGTGCGCATAGCCTACGCCCGCCTGCTGACCGAACAGAAGCAGTACCGGCAGGCGCGCGCCGAATTCGCGACGCTGCTGAAGTCCGACCCGAAGGACCTTTCGATCCTGTTCGCGCTCGGCGTCCTGTCGGCCCAGACCGACGACTACAAGGCGGCCGAGGGCTATCTGACCTCCTACATCCAGATCCTCGGCGCCAACCCCGACGAAGGGCGCGATCCGACCCAGGCGCTGCTGCTGCTGTCGCAGATCGCGCAGGAGCGCAAGGACACCGACGCCGCGCTGAAGTGGCTGGCGCAGATCGAGCCGGGCCCGGCCTACATCGGCGCCCAGATCCGGCGCGCGCAACTGGTGGCGGCGCGCGGCCAGCTCGACGAGGCGCGCCGGATGCTGACCGAGATCCCGACCGAAGGCGAGCGCGAACAGCTACAGGTGGTGCAAGCCGACGCGCAGCTGCTGCGCGACGCCGGCCAGCCGCAGCAAGCCTACGACGTGCTGCGGCGCGCTCTGCAGCAGTTCCCGGACAATACCGACCTGCTGTACGACTATGCGATGGCGGCCGAAAAGCTCGACCGGCTCGACGTGATGGAGCGCGCGTTGCGCCGGATCATGCAGCTGGCGCCGAAGAACCAGCATGCCTACAACGCGCTCGGTTATTCACTGGCCGACCGCAACCTGCGGCTGCCGGAAGCGCTGGAACTGATCCAGAAGGCGTTGCAGCTGGCGCCGGAAGACCCGTTCATCCTCGACAGCATGGGCTGGGTGCAGTACCGGCTGGGCCGGCTGCAGGAAGCCGAAGACTACCTGCGGCGCGCCTACGCGCTGCAGCCGGATGCCGAAATCGGCGTGCACCTGGGCGAAGTGCTGTGGGTCAAGGGCCAGCGCGACGCCGCCCAGCAGCTGTGGCGCGACGCGCGCGCCAAGGACCCGCAGAACGATGCGCTGCGCAGCACGCTGGCGCGGCTGCAGGTACACCTGTGACGCATGGCATATCGTGAGCACGGCTCCTTGACAGCAAGCATACTACCTGGAGCATTTTCAAAATCGCGCGCCATCTCTGCGGCATTGACCGTTTTAAAGGCATACTCCCAATTTGGCCCACATCGGCGCGGAGCGCTACTGCTGGCGCTGCCGCTGCTGCTGGCCGGCTGCGCCGCCGTCGCG